>CALUFN010000025.1 GCA_944319945.1 uncultured Prevotella sp. | reverse complement strand
AAAGAAGAAGACTGTTGCTAATAAGAAAAAGGCTACTAAATAATAATTAGTTATGGCAAAGAAATCAGCAACATCTAGGAAAAGAAACGTAAAGGTTGACGCTATGGGTCAGCTTCACGTTCATAGCTCTTTCAATAACATCATCGTGTCTTTGGCCAACAGCGAGGGTCAGGTTATCTCTTGGTCTTCTGCAGGTAAGATGGGTTTCCGCGGCTCAAAGAAGAATACTCCTTATGCAGCCCAGATGGCGGCAGAGGATTGTGCTAAGGTTGCCTACGACCTCGGTCTGCGTAAGGTTAAGGCTTACGTTAAGGGTCCGGGTAACGGACGTGAGTCTGCCATTCGTGCCGTGCACGGTGCAGGAATTGAAGTTACCGAAATCGTTGACGTAACGCCGTTACCTCACAACGGATGCCGTCCTCCGAAGAGAAGAAGGGTTTAATTCAAGTACATTATATTTTAATATATTCGCCATTGGCCCGGCAGAGGGCCAATGGCGATGGCAAAGAATCTTAATTAATTATGGCTAGATATACAGGACCGAAATCAAAAATCGCGCGTCGTTTTGGTGAACCTATTTTCGGCGCAGACAAAGTTTTGTCTAGGAGAAACTTCCCTCCTGGACAGCATGGCAACAATCGTCGCAGAAAGATGTCTGAGTACGGTGTCATGTTGGCAGAGAAGCAAAAGGCTAAATACACGTATGGTGTACTTGAGCGTCAGTTCCGTAATTTGTTTGAGAAGGCGGCTAAGGCTGACGGAATCACTGGTGAGGTGCTTCTCCAAAGTCTTGAGAGCCGTCTTGACAACGTGGTGTTCCGTCTCGGCATCGCCCCGACCCGTGCTGCTGCACGCCAGTTGGTAAGCCACAAGCACATCGTTGTTGACGGACAGGTAGTCAATATCCCTTCTTATTCAGTTAAGCCCGGCCAGATTGTAGGTGTCCGTGAGAAGGCGAAGTCACTCGAGGTAATCGAGGCTGCCCTTGCCGGTTTTAACCACAGCAAGTATCCGTGGCTTGAGTGGGACGAGAATACAAAGAGCGGCAAGTTCCTCCACAGACCCGAGCGTGCCGACATCCCTGAGAATATTAAGGAACAGTTGATAGTTGAGTTGTATTCTAAATAAATCATTAAATTAATGGCGATATTAGCATTTCAAAAACCTGATAAAGTCGTAATGTTGGAGGCCAATGACAAATTCGGTAAGTTCGAGTTTCGTCCTCTTGAGCCCGGCTTCGGTGTTACCATAGGCAACGCTTTGCGCCGCATTCTCCTTTCATCGCTTGAGGGTTATGCTATCAACACCATCCGTATCGCCGGTGTTGAGCATGAATTTTCCTCAGTGCCCGGTGTGAAAGAGGATGTCACCAACATTATCTTGAACCTTAAACAAGTAAGGTTCAAGCAAGTAGTAGAAGAATTCGAGAACGAAAAAGTTAGTGTCACCGTGGAGAATTCTACCGAGTTCAAAGCCGGCGACATCGGTAAGTATCTGACTGGATTTGAAGTGTTAAACCCTGATTTGGTGATTTGTCATTTAGATGCCAAAGCCTCAATGCAGATAGACCTTACCATTAACAAGGGCCGCGGTTATGTCCCTGCTGACGAGAACCGTGAATTCTGCACTGACGTAAACGTTATTCCTATCGATTCTATTTACACTCCGATTCGTAACGTGAGATATTCGGTTGAGCCGTACCGTGTCGAGCAGAAGACCGACTACGACAAACTTGTTATCGAAGTTACTACGGACGGTTCCATCCACCCGAAAGACGCGCTGAAAGAGGCCGCCAAGATTCTGATTTACCACTTCATGCTGTTCTCAGACGAGAAGATTACTCTTGAGAACAACGACGTAGACGGTAACCAGGAGTTTGACGAGGAAGTGCTCCACATGCGCCAGCTGCTTAAGACAAAGCTCGTTGACATGAACCTCTCGGTTCGTGCCCTCAACTGTCTGAAGGCGGCCGACGTTGAGACCCTCGGCGACTTGGTACAATACAATAAGACCGACCTCTTGAAGTTCCGCAACTTCGGTAAGAAATCGCTTTCAGAGCTTGATGATTTGCTCGAGAGTCTGAATCTGTCGTTTGGAACTGACATTTCAAAGTACAAATTAGACAAAGAATAACCTGCTTGTCACGGTTTGCAGGGTCTCTGCCCTACCAATCGTGACTAAGGTTTTCTTAAAACGAAATTAACAAAATGAGACATAATAAGAAATTCAACCATCTGAGTCGTACTGCATCTCACCGTAAGGCAATGCTCGCAAACATGGCCATCTCGCTGATAATGCACAAAAGAATCACTACGACTCTCGCAAAGGCTAAGGCTCTCAAGGCTTACGTAGAGCCCTTGATTACCCGTTCAAAGACCGACACTACTACTTCGCGTCGTGTCGTATTCCGCTACTTGCAGAACAAGTATGCCGTAACAGAGCTTTTCAAGGTAATCTCTACTAAGGTTGCCGACCGTCCCGGAGGCTACACCCGCATCATTAAGCTCGGTACCCGTCAGGGCGACGCAGCCGATGTTTGCTTCATCGAGCTTGTAGACTTCGACGAGAACATGGTAAAGACTCCGAAGACAGCCAAGAAGACCCGTCGTAGCCGCCGCTCGAAGGGAGCAGAGGCGGCTCCCGCAGCTGAGACTGTTGCAGAAGAGACTAAGGCTGATGCTCCTGCCGAGGAAGCAGCTAAGGCTGAATAATCAGAATTATGAATACCCTCTTTCAGCGGAACGTGTCTTATGATGCGTTCCGCTTTTATTTTATAATGAGTATAGGATCTTTTTTAGAATAGATTTATCTGACACGTTTATATAAAGATTCGTGTCATTTTTATATTGTATTATTTCGGCCATATAGTAGCAGGGAATGTAGATTTCTGCTTCAATTTTAAACAGGCCGCTCTCTTTGTCGTATGAATTTGATAAGGTTTTGATTTTTCCTTTAATTCTATTATTACCTATTTGGACAAATGTTGGCATGTTGGTCTTAATCTTATTTTTCTGTTCTAAACTGACGAAACCGGTGTACTTTATCTTGTATATGTCATTATTGCTTGTGGTTATGTCGGCTTGGTCATACATGCATCGTATTTTTATCTGTTCAGGATATTTTAATAATATGCTTAACATAAATACGATGATGGTGAATATTGAAAGGATGATGACGCCTGTTTTTATAATTACGGGTGGCACTTCTCCCATTAGCTCTTGCATTTCTTCGCTTTTAAGTTTTATGTCGTTGTCTTCCATACATTCTCAACTGTTAAGTTCGATTTGGTTTTTTATTAGTTCAAAATAGTATCCGCGAAGTCTTACTAAGCTCTTATGCGTACCGCATTCTACTACTTTCCCATGTTTGAGCACAATAATTTGGTCGGCTGTTTTGACTGTACTTAGGCGGTGTGCGGCAATAACAACTGTTCTACCTTTATAGAACTCGTTGAGGTTGCGCATGATTTCAGCCTCGTTTGCAGTGTCAAGGGCATTGGTGGCTTCGTCCAAGAAGATGAAGTCCGGATTTTTATAAATAGCCCTCGCTATCAGCACCCTTTGCCTTTGCCCTTGACTTAGCCCTATGCCTTCCATTCCGATAGTTGTGTTATACCCTAAGGGCAGATTTCTTATGAATGAGTCTGCGTTAGCCAAAGTTGCGGCCCTTTGCAGATTTTTTGTGTCAATTTCGTCAGAGTCTACGGCAATGTTATTGGCTATGGAGTCTGAAAAGATGAAACTTTCTTGCATTACCGATCCTGTTATGCTTCGCCAAGTGTGCGGATTTATATCGTTTAGGTCGATGCCTCCTACGTCAATGCTCCCGTGTGTCGGGCGGTAGAAGCCTTGCATAAGTTTTATCAGCGTGGTCTTGCCGCTGCCGCTTTCGCCTACTATTGCCGTTACTTTGTTTGCGGGAACAGTCAGCGA
The DNA here is from genome assembly GCA_944319945.1 of uncultured Prevotella sp. Taxonomy (GTDB): domain Bacteria; phylum Bacteroidota; class Bacteroidia; order Bacteroidales; family Bacteroidaceae; genus Prevotella. Next base: position 27,341 of record CALUFN010000025.1, on the reverse strand, counting down.
AACGTTTTCGAGGGCGTAGTTACGTTCGGCTCCGTCATAGCTGAATGTTACGTTTTTTATGTTGATGGTCTTGTCTTGCGGTATTTCTGTCGTCTTTACGTCTATGTTGTCATTCTCGTCTTTCCGTTCGTGTATTTCGTTGAGTCTTTCAAGGCTTATTTTTGCGTCTTGAAATACTTGTATGAAATTTATAAAGTCATTTACCGGAGCTGATACCTGCCCGACGATATATATGAGCGACATCATCATTCCGAGCGTCATCTCTCCGTTCACGACGTATCGTGCCGCCATGAATGTGATGATAATGTTGGATGTCTGGCTGAAAAACAATGAGCCTACTTGCTGTAGTTGTCCTATTGTCAGGCCTTTTACGCTGATGCGGAACAGCTTTACTTGTACGCGTTCCCACTCCCATCGCTTACGCCTTTCGCTGTTGTTCAGCTTGATGTCTTGTATGCCCTGAATCAATTGTATTATCTTGTTCTGTTCTGCTGCAGCCTGAGTGAAACGCTTATAGTCGAGCGTCCTCCTGTACTTCATGAAGAACGACACCCAAGCTATGTACATGCCGTTGCCGATTAGGAATATTATTAAGATAAGCAAATTCATATATGCCAGCACAAAGGCGAATATCACGAAGCTGACCATTGAGAAAGCCATACTCAAAGAGTTGCCCGTCAGGAATGACCTTATGCGCGAGTGGTCGTCAATGCGTTGCATGATGTCTCCCGTTTTCTTCGTGTCGAAGAAGTGCAGGGGCATGTTCATCAGTTTAATCAGGAAGTCTGACAATAATGATATTCCTATGCGCGAGTTTACGTGAAGCAAAATCCAGCTGCGTATGTATTCCGTGCTGAGCCTTGCTATGAAGAATGTTAGTTGGGCTATTAGGATTATTGTTATCAGCCCCATGTTTCCGCCGTTAATGCCCAGGTCTACCAGTGCTTGGGTGAGAAACGGAAATGCCAGTTGCAGCAGGCTGCCTATCGTCATGGCTGCCACCAGTTGCGTTAGCTGCGGTTTGTATGGCAGTAAATATTTGTAGAGAAAAGCTATGCCGTGTTTTACTTCCGTCTCTTCTTCGTCACGCTTGCCGAAACTTACGCTTGGCGTAAGTAATAATGCCGTACCGCAATCTTCGCCGTGCATTCTCGTGCTTCCCCAGCATTTCATAAACTCGTCTTTCGTGTAGCTTATTTTCCCTGATGCCGGGTCGGATATGAATATCTTGTATTCTCCCTTTTTCTTTTTTTCAATCTTATAGCATACTACGAAATGGTTTTGGTTCCAGTGCAGTATGCAAGGCAGTTTCGCCTCGTTGGCCAGTTGCTTAAACGTTATCTTTACCCCTAACGTCCTGAAGCCTATGTATTCTGCGGCTTCGCTTATGCCCAGCATCGACACTCCGTTGCGTGTAATATGGCAATGCCGTCGCAGCATTTCCGTTGAATACGCTTTGCCGTAATACTTCGCTATGATTCTCAGCGAGGTCGCCCCGCAGTCCATTTCGTCTGTTTGCTTGTAATGGGGGAATGTCATAGGCTTGTTCTTATTTCATTCTTTTCCTTATTTCTTCTGCCGAAGAGAATGCCGTCATGTCTTTTTCATAAAACGATATTATTCTTTGCTGTTCGGAGTTATGCGTTCCGTTCATGTCCCGAGGATGGCTCAGGTGGTATAAGTTGCCCTTTATCGTTTTCATTCTCAGTCCAATGTTTTTCCATCGTTCGTATCTTTCCCAGTCTTCAGGGCCCCAGCCGTAGAATCTCAGGTTTTCCATGCCTGCGTTAATGTATTTTCCCCTGTTCACGATGAATGCTCCTCCTTTCATTCCCGGACCGTATAGCGAACTCATCATTTCTTTCAGTTCCGTCAGCATTTCTATGTCACCGGTCTCAATGAACATTTGCCTGATGTCCTTGCTTGTGTCCCAAAACATTCCGTCGTAGGGGAAAATTACGTCGTATTCGCCCGTGCGTAACAATTCTACTGATTGATTTATCTGTTGCGGAGGAAACACCACGTCGGCATCCCATACCGCAATGTACGGGGTGTCGGCCGATAGTGTGAGGCTGTTGATGTATTTCGTTCGGTAAAACACGGGGTCGGTGTCTTTTACGAACGTGTATCTTACTTCTTCCGGTATAAGGCGTTGTAGTATCTTATTGTTATGTTGCGACGCTTCCAGCACTGCAATCCTTACGTTGAAATTGTCGGTCAGATACCTTATAACGGCGAGCAGATTCTCTAATCGTATAATCGATTCTATCCTTACCGGCATCAGCACGGTAAGGTCGTCCATATCGTATTTCATTTTTGCAGTCTTTCCAAATGGTCTAAAAATAGTTTAACGCCGCAATACCCGTCTAAGGAATAATGTCTGCATACGTAGTCAGAGTCGTAAGTCATTCTGTCCCATGCCGACGAGTTTATTATTCTTTGTCTTAAGTATTCCGCGTCAAGTTCCACGGGATCAGTGTCGCTCACGCTGTTGTAAAACGAGGCCGTGAGCCACAACCCTACGAGTCCGTTCAACAGAAAAATGCATTTATCCGGCATCTCCTCATTGAAAATTTTGTCTATGCTTATGCCTGAACGTAGTTCAGCCGCGTGCGTTACCCATCTTTCCAAGCCTGTGTTCTTGCCGACTAAGGCGGTTGCTGCCGCGAGCGCAAGTCTGTTGGCATGCAGCGCAGGGCGTCTTGAAAACAGGCTGTATTCCATTTCCCTCAGCATGAGCTTGATCCATTCCTGTTCCATTCCCATTGAGTATAGGGTCGCAAGCTCGTAGAGAAACATGCACAAGCGGTTTTTTGTCAAGCTGAAAGGATATGGCTCGTCGTAAAACATTCCGTCGCGCTCTGCGTAAATGGTGTTCATCAGGTCTCTCATCACGCGTCTTTGCAGTTCCCTCATGTTTCCCGATGTCGTTTCGCCGTATCTTTTTATATAATACATCAGTATGTCCGTCAGGGGCAGACGCATTTTCGTGAATCCGCCGAAGTCCGTCTTCAGGCTGAACTTCTTGTAGACGTTGGCGTCGATGTCTGCCAGTATGTCGTTAATGTCGCCCTCAATGTATTTATTCCTTGCGAGATACGATAGTCCCAAGCCTATTCCGGTTATCCCGTCCGTCAGGTCGTAGTCCTTGTTCTTGTCCGTCACCTTCGCTATCCTTGTCAATATCCGTTCCGCTTCCTCCGTCAGTTTTTGGTTGCCGTCGGCCCGTCCCTTTACGAATAAGAAGATGCATACGCCCATGTCTCCTTTCAGCAGGCTTGATTTCTCTATTTGTGTTATGGCGTTCATCAGTCTCGCCTCTGTTTCTTGTGTGAGCATGGTTTCTCTCCTCGTTTTGTTTTTAGGCAGGCATGCAGGCTTGCGGTCGCGGCCGTTGTGCCGTTCCCGTTGCAAGCCTACATGCCTGATGTCTGTGTCGCTTATTTTTTCTTCGGCATTATGTTAAACTTGTATGCCACGTGCAGCAGGGCGTAGCGCGGCAGTGCATTGGTGAACGTCTCCACGCGTCCTTGTGCGTTGACCACGCGCGTCACGTTGTTTATTTGGTTGAGTATGTCGAACGCGTCGAGCATGAACGTCAGCTTGCCCTTCAGCGTGGTGTACGACACGCGTGCGTTCCAAACTAAGTCGTCGGTGTTGAGCGAGCTGCCCTCGTATCCCCGGCGTGAGAACATCGTCAGGTCAGTGCTAAGCTGCATGTTCCACGGCAGGTTGATGATGGCCGTCGCCCCGTAGTTGAAGTCCATCGCGTCAAAGTCTTGGAAGCCCTCTGTGCCGCCGCTCACGTTGCGCCATGCGTAAGAGCCTTTCAGTCCGATTTGCGAGTTTCCTATCTTGTAATCGAGGCTCAGTTCTTCCTTCAGCGTCAGCGTCCTTACTGAGCTGCGCGATGCACTGAATACGTCTGTATCGCTCTCGCCCAGCAGGTCTACACTATTGGCGTATTCCGCCGAGGTGTTAGTCCTCAAGTTCAGACGTTTTGCCTTGTCGAACGGTGTGTTAAACGCGTAGTTCAACCTGCCGTACCAGTTCCCGTTGACGTTGCCCATGCGGTAAGTTCTCACGCCGGTTGTCGGGTTGTACGTGTATCCCATTGAGAATGCATTAGTTCTTAGCTGGTATTTTATACCCACTCCATGTCCTCTTTGTGTCTTAGGGTCTGTAAACGACACGAGCCAGTCGACGTTATATGTCGTTTCGTTCTTCAGGTGCGTGTTGCCTATCGTCACGTTCAGTGGGTCGGTGTCATCGGTCATGTCCACTAAATTGACAAGATCGGGTGTCTTTGACGTTATGTTACCCATCAGCTGCATGAAAAACGTATTGGCCTTATTGCTCACCGAGCCGTGGAAAAACGGCAGCATAACCCTGAAAGAGTTTCTCGTGATGACGGTGTCGGCGTTGTTGCGGTGATAATCCAACCGCTGGTGGGTGGGTGCCAATTGCAACATTGTATTGAAACCGTAATTCCATTCCTCTCCCCAATGATAAAAACCTATGCGGGGCATGATGGTATATGTATAATCAGATTTCGTTGCAATGAAACTGTTGCGTGGGTCGAACGTCCGCTCGTATTCCGCTACCGAGGGCAGCATGCCTATCGGGCCGTCGTCATAGTCTGCCAGCTGGTCGAGCAGGTAAAGCGACGAATGTTGCTTCTTGTATTCGTGCTCCACTCCGCCGTAAAGCCCCAAGTCCCATTCTTTGCTCAGTTTATAGGTGTATGTGGCACCCGCCTTGAAGTTAAGTTTCCTGTCGGGGCGGTTCTTGAAGTATTGGTATCCCGAAGGTCCCGGCGTGCCGTCGGCCCCATAGAGTGTGCCGTAGCGGTTGAACATGTCCTCGTGCTTTGTCTCACCCGAGAATGCAGCCTCAAGATACAGGCGGTCACCATAGCTGTTTATCTTTAGCGTGCTGCCGGCAGAGAGACCTCCGTTAAGGGTATGTCCCTTGTCGAGCGACTCGGTGCCGTACCTGTACACCGTCGCGCGGCGTATCACGTCAGACACGGAAGGTGAATACAGGTTTTCCAATATCTCGCGGCTCATGCCCGTCTGCTGCTCCTTGAATATTCCGTCGAGCGTGGCGTTGCGGTTGTCATACTTGTTGTAGGTGAACGTCGGCGTGACCGTCAGGTCGGCTGCGTTCCACTTGAAATAAAACTGGTTCCACGTGCTTACGTTGAGCGTCTTGTTGCGGCTTTGCGAGCGGACGTATTCGTATGTGTCGTTGTTTGGCAGGAAGTTCACCTTGTCTTGGTTTTCCACCAAGTCCATGTCCGTGTGGCTTACCTGCGCGTTGCCGTTCAGGGTGTATTTTCCCTCGCGGTCGTCTATGTAGTAATCTATTCCTCCCTGCACTTCCTTGCTCCTTCCGCCTTGCAGCTGTTCGGGCGTCCAGTTGGTGTCCTGGCCGGGCTTGCGCTTATCGTTGAGGTTGTTTATCGCGCCGTACACGGTTACGCGCGAGTGGTCCGTATGGCGCATGGCGAAGAGCCGTCCGAGGTAACTGTCTGACGTTCCGCCGCCTCCCTCAAGGTTGCCCATCCAGCCTATGTTATATTCACGCTTCAGCACCACGTCCATTACGTATTCCTTGTCGTCCTGCAGTCGTTGGCCGAGCAACTCGCTCGTATGTCCGTACTTGTCGTACACCTTAATGTTCTGCACGGTGAAGGCCGGCAGCATGTCGAGCATTATCTGGTTGTTGCCCTTGAAAAACTCCTTGCCGTTGAGCAGCAGGTCTTCCACTAATTTGCCGTTGTGGTATATGTTTCCGTCCTCCCTAATCTCCACGCCGGGCATTTGGCGCACAAGTCCGTCGAGCATGGAGCCTTCGGCAAGGACGAAGGCGTCGGCGTTGTAGACCACGGTGTCGCCCTTGTAGTAGAATTTCACCTTCGTTCCTACCACTTCCAGCTCGTCGAGCACCTGTGATTCGCGGTGAAGCGTTATGTCTGCCAGCGTTCGCTCTTGTTCCCGTCGACTCATGTTTTCGAGCTTCACGTTTACGCATTCCGTCTTGAAGCCGAGAAAGCTGGCGCGTATGATGTAGGATGAGCCTTCCACGCGCGGCACGTCGAATTTGAACTGCGAAGAGTGGTATTCGCCCCGTTTCATGTCCCAACAGGGCACGTCGGCCACGATGGAGGATATCACCGAGCTGTCCTTAGCCGAGAGCAGCTCTACGGTTGCGCCGGGCTGCTCGTTACGCATCAGCGCGTCTACCACGCGCCCGTTTATCGTGAAATCTTTTTGTGCAAAGACGACGGTAGATATTGCCATCATCATTAATAGGGAGAGAAGTTTTTTCATGATTGTCTTGATCTAATTTAAGCTATTAATATGGCGGATTATTATTTATCGGCATTTTTCAGCCCTTCGTGCATTATCAGATTTGCTTTCAGGTATTTTGATAAATATGGCAGTGTTTGATCTTCTCTCTTACGCTAACTGCCGTTCCGTCGCGACAGGGCCGTCTCGGGCATGTTGCGGTGCAAGAAAGCGGAGAAAAATTAAGGGACTGCAATATGCTGATTATCAGCATGTTGCAAAAAATAATGTTCGAACAGTCTGCAAAAGGTGGCTTTTTTGCTTGCCAAAGGTAACCTTTCAGGCCCTAAAAGGTTACCTTTGGCAGGCTGAAAGGATGCCTTTTGCAATGCGTGGGGATTGGCCTCGCGCGCCGGCTGTGTGCCTCAGGATGAAAAATAATGGGCGCCGGAGCATAGATTACGCACGAATTTCATTACATTTGCATGGCGTTACGCCTCATTGAGGGGCGGCGCGCCAATGCAAGTGCTGACATTATGCAGGCAACATCGGATACTAACAAACGCATAGCCAAGAACACCCTGGCGCTCTACGCGCGCATGCTGTTCACCATGGCCGTGAGCCTTTACACGAGCAGGGTGGTGCTCGCCACGCTCGGTGTTGACGACTTCGGCCTTTACAACGTCGTAGGGGGCTTCGTCGCAATGTTCTCGTTCTTCAACGCGGCCATGTCGTCGGCCACGCAGCGGTACATGAATTTCGAGCTGGGCCGCGGCGACGCGGAGCGGCTGGGGCGCGTGTTCTGCACGAGCATGAACATCCACGCCCTGATATCGCTTCTCGTCCTGGCGCTCTCTGAGACCGTGGGCCTGTGGTTCGTATATACCCAGCTGAGCATTCCGGCCGACCGCTTTACGGCCGCCCTGTGGGTTTACCACTCGTCGGTGCTGGCCACGGTGGTCATGGTGATGAGCATTCCTTACAACGCCGCCATAATAGCCCACGAGCGCATGGGGGCCTTCGCCTACATCTCGGTGCTCGAGGTGGTGCTCAAACTGCTGATAGTGTATCTGCTCGTAGCGGCCGACGTCGACAAGCTGAAGCTATACGCCGTGCTTATGCTGCTCGTGCAGCTGCTCGTCCGCGTGATTTACGGACGCTACAGCGGCAGGCATTTCGCCGAGACCCGCTACCGTAGGATGTGGGACGGGCCGCTTTTCCGCGAGATGACGGCCTTCGCCGGGTGGAACCTTTTCGGCAACATAGCCGCCGTGGCCTTCACCCAGGGGCTCAACGTGCTGCTTAACATGTTTTTCGGACCGGCCGTCAACGCCGCCCGTGGCATAGCCGTGCAGGTGCAGAACGCCATCAAGGGCTTCTGCGTAAACTTCCAGACGGCGCTCAATCCGCAGATAACCAAGTCGTATGCGGCCGGCGACACGGCCTACATGCACAGCTTAGTGTTCACCAGCTCGAAGTTTTCTTACTTTCTGCTGCTCATGCTCTCGCTGCCCGTAATGCTCGAGACGCCCGTCATTCTCGGGTGGTGGCTCGGCACGGTGCCCGCCCATACGGTGGCGTTCGTGCGTTACATACTCGTCATCTCGATGGTAGACAGCCTTGCCAATCCGCTCATCCAGGCGGCCTCGGCCACGGGGCGGATACGCCGTTACCAGGCCGTGGTGGGCACGATGCTCGTCTGCATACTGCCTGTGGCATACGTCGCGCTTAAGCTCGGCGCGCCTCCCGAGGGCGTGTTCGTGGTGCAGTTGGCCGTGTTCTGCGTGGCCCAGCTGGCCCGTATATGGATGTTGCGTCCGCTGGTAAGCCTATCCCTGCGAGCCTACCTGCGCAAGACGGCTTGGCCTATATGCTGCGTGTCGGCGGTGTCGCTCGTCGTTCCGCTCGCCGTTTACGTCTCCTTGCAGCCGTCGGCGGTACGTTTCGTCGTTGTCTGCGCGTCGTCGGCCCTGTCGGTTGCCGCCTCGGTGTATTCCATCGGGCTGACGCAAGGTGAACGCACGTTCCTCATAGACCGTGTGAAGGCGGCCGTGAGGAAGGTGAGAAGGTGAGATAGACTTCCATGCGAGCGCAGCGAGTGGTAACTTCTTTAAATTCTCTAAATTCTAAAAAATGATTTCCATCACCGATAAACATGACTGCTCGGGCTGTGGAGCCTGCGCACAGGCCTGCCCTAGGGGGTGCATCGCGATGCGTGAGGACGGCGAAGGCTTTCTTTATCCTGAAGTAGATAAGGCCAAGTGTGTAGACTGCGGACTGTGCGAAAGGGTGTGTCCGTTGCTCAAGCAGGCGGAGCAGAGGGAACCATTGCAGGTGCTCGGCGTGAAAAACCGTGACCGGCAAGACCGCATGGCAAGCTCGTCGGGCGGCGTGTTCATAGCTTTGGCAAGGCGGACGATAGCCTGCGGCGGCGTGGTTTTCGGCGCGGTGTTCGATGATGATTGGCAAGTAAGGCATACGTCGGCAGACACTCTCTGCGGCGTTAGGGCGATGATGGGCAGCAAGTACGTGCAAAGCAGGATAGGGGAGACCTATCGCGAGGCGGCGGCATGCCTCAAGGCGGGGCGCAGAGTGATGTTCGTAGGTACCCCGTGCCAAATAGCCGGTCTGCGCTCTTACCTCCGCAAGGACTATGAAGGCCTGCTGGCCGTCGACATTTTGTGCCACGGCGTGCCATCGCCGGCCGTGTGGCGCAGCTATCTTAAGGAAACATTCGAGTGTAAGGACGGCTGCGCCAAGATCACGTCTGTCTGCTTTCGCGACAAGCAAAAGGAAGGTTGGGCGAGGTATAACGTGGTGGTCAGGGGCGTGACGGCCGGAGGAGAAGAAGCCGAGAAGGAGCTTTCGGCCGCCGTGTATGTAGACAATCCGTTTATGAAAGGCTTCATGGCCGATGCTTACCTGAGGCCGTCGTGCCACCGATGCAGGTGTAAGCACGGCGCAAGCGGCAGCGACCTGATCATTGCCGACTATTGGGGAGCGCGCTTCGCCGTGCCCGACTTTGCCGACGACAGGGGCGTAAGCCTCGTCTTAGTCAATACGGATAAGGGACGCGAGGCGCTTGCCGGCCTTGACGTCGACGCCCTGCCGACCACCGTCAAGGGCGAAGAGCGCTATAACGGAGGCTTCGATTCGGCCGGACCCGAACGCCCGTGCCGCCGCAAGTTCTTTGATTCGATGGCCTCGGGAGCAGGCTTCCACGCTTCGTTGGCGCGCGCGCTCAGCGTGCCTCCCTACCTTATATTATATAAGAAGATAACCAAGACGGTGAGAAACATAATATTCAGGTTTGTAAAATGAAAGTAGGAATACTCACACTGCCGCTCCATACCAACTATGGAGGCATCTTGCAGGCTTACGCCTTGCAGACCGTGCTCAGCCGAATGGGGCACGACGCTTACGTGATAGAGAAGGAACGGAAGCCCCTCCGCCTGCCGTTGTGGAGAATGCCGGTAAAGTATGGCCGCCGCATATTGCGCAACCTGGCCGGGCATCCTTACCCGATATTCTATGAAAGGAAGCAGAACAGAGAGCAATCCGTGATAAGGCAGCACACGGACAAGTTCATACGCAAGCACGTGCGCTGCAAGACGTTTGCCGATTACGGAGCTATTACCGAGCAAGACTTCGACGCCATCGTCGTGGGCAGCGACCAAGTGTGGCGCCCAGAGTATTTCGACGACATACGCACGGCCTATCTCGACTTCGCCGAAGGCTGGAACATACGGCGCATGGCGTATGCAGCCTCGTTCGGCACGGACACTTGGGAGTATTCGGCGCGCCGTGAGCGTGAGTGCGGACGGCTGCTGCGCATGTTTGACTACGTGTCGGTCAGGGAGGCGTCGGGCGTAGACCTGTGTCGCCGTCACTTCGGTGTTGAGGCCGAACATGTGCTCGACCCTACGATGCTTCTCGGCCGTGAAGACTACGTAAGGCTGTTTGCCGACTGCCGTGTGCCGGCCGGACGCGGCACGCTGATGAGCTACATACTCGACGAGACACCCGTAAAGACTGCGCTTGTAGACGCCGTAGCCCGGCGCAACGGCCTTGTTCCGTTTCGCGTCAACTCGCGTGTTGAGGATATCAACGCACCCCTGCAGGAGCGCATCCAGCCGCCGGTGGAGCAGTGGTTGCAGGGCTTTTACGATGCCGAGTTCGTCATTACGGACTCTTTCCATGCGTGCGTGTTCTCGATAATCTTCAACAAACCGTTTTTCGCCGTAGGTAATCCGGGCCGCGGCTTGTCGCGCTTTAAGTCGCTTCTGGCCATGTTCGGCCTTGATGATCGCCTGCTCATGCCCGATGCTTCGTGCGCCGCTGTGCCGCCTGCGGTCAAGGATATCTGCTGGGACGACGTCAACCGGCGGCTCGCCGGCTATGCTGAAATGTCGTATGGATTCATCTCCAGACTCAAGGTCTGAGTGCCGTCGGCGGTCTTTTTAGGTTGGAAAAACGTCCGTTTTAACCTAAAAAGACTAAAAAACAACGACAAAAACTATTTTAATAGGTATAGTTTTCATACCTTTGCAGCAAATTTTCATTTTTTTAGTTTTGGCATGAAACATTTTTGTCACATTCTTATTGCTTTCATTGCGAGCGTTATTGCAATGGACGCAGACGCGGCCGGAAAGGACGTATTGCTGCCTTACGGCGACATGAACCGCTGGACCGTAAGGAAGATCACAGAGTCGTCGATCATCGGAGGCAACACTAAGACCCTCTATGAGGTAGGCCCCAACCGCACGCTGACGGGCAACGAGCCTTACGTTAACGGCGGAGGCTCGCCGTGGGCTACGTCGAACGTGATGGCGAAAGTCATGGGAGTGGTGAAGACAAACACGTCGGTCTACCGCGACAGGCACGGCAGCGGCTATTGCGCCAAGCTGACTACGCACATCGAAAGCGTGAGGGTGGCCGGCCTGTTCAACATCAAGGTGCTCGCCGCAGGCTCTATGTATCTCGGCGAGATGAGGGAGCCTATCAGCGGAACGAAGGACGGGCTGAAGGCGATGAACTTCGGAATACGCTTCACGAAGCGGCCTAAGGCGGTGAAGTTCGACTATAAGGTGCAGGTGGCAAGCTCGCCCAACCGTATCAAGCAGACCGGCTTCAGCCGCAAGCAGACCGTTGCCGGCAAGGATTGCGCCATCGCCGTGCTGCTGCTGCAGAAGCGGACGGAAGACTTTAAAGGCAACATCACGGCCAAAAGGGTGGGCACGATGGTCGTGAAATACGACAAGAGCACAGGTAAATGGATAGACAACGCCACGTATAACATAATGTACGGCGACATAAGGCACAACCCACATTACGACGCCTCTACGATGAAGCTGCGCTCGTCTGACTACGCCCGCAACAGTAAGGGCAAGAGCGTGATAGTGAAAGAGACGGGATGGGCCTCGGCCAACGAGACCCCCACGCACATGATACTGCAGTTCGCTTCGAGCCACGGCGGCGCGTTCATCGGCTCGCCGGGCAATACTTTGTGGATAGACAACGTAAGGTTGGTATATTGACAGGCTGACATTCTACGCTGATGACAAGACTCTTTCTACTCGTCGTGATGTCGCTTTGCGTTTGCAAGGCGGCATACGGCGCGCCCGTCTGCGGGCAATACCGCCCCGAAACCGTAAAAGACACGTTGCAGGCCGATAGCGCAAGCAAGCGCATAGGTTTCTGGAAAAGGCTGCGCAACTATTTCAGGAACTCTAACAGGATAGACAACACCAAGAAGTTTGACGTCGGGATACTCGGCGGTCCGCACTTCAGCTCCTCCAAAGGTTTCGGCATCGGGCTTGTAGGCACGGGCCGTTACCGCCAGGATAGGAGCGACACGTTGTCGCAACCGTCAGACGTTGCGCTCTTCGGAGACGTGACTACGAAGAAGTCGTACACGGTCGGGATACGCGGCACACACATCTTTCCGCACGACAAGGGGAGGATAGAGTACACGCTTGCGGCCAACTCTTTCGAGGAGAATTTTTGGGGAATAGGCTACGAGATGGGCGACGACGACTCTAACAAGAGCAAGATCAAGCGATGGAAAATACAGGCTAAGGCCTCTTTCCTGTGGAAAGTAGCTAAAGGCTTGTTCTTCGGGCCTACCGTCACTTATGATTACGTAAACGCAAGCGAGGTGGAAAGGCCGGAGCTGTTGGCCGGCATGGGCACTAAGAATTGGAACATCGGCGGAGGCCTTACGCTTGCCTTTGACTCGCGCAACTCGCGCACCAAGCCTACCGAAGGGTTTTATTTGAACATTACCCAGCTGTTCCGTCCTGAGGCTTTGAGCGGTGGTTCAGACTTTATCGCCACCGGTGTCAGCGTCGACGGCTATGGAACGGGCTTCACCACCACCGACTTCCGCTTCAACGCGTATGGAAAGCTGTGGCGCAGGGCGGTCATTGCCGGCGACGTGCGCGGCACGCTTAACTTCGGCGACCCGTCGTGGGGCATGATGTCGATGATAGGCAATTCGTTTTCCATGCGCGGTTATTACGAAGGCCGCTATCGCGACAAGCATAAGTTGGAGGCCCAGGTGGAGCTGAGGCAAGACTTCTGGAAGCGCAGCGGGGCCGTAGTGTGGGTAGGCGTAGGTACGGTGTTCGATAAGTTCACCGCCGTTCGCGCCGACCGTCTGTTGCCTAACTTCGGCGTAGGTTACCGTTGGGAGTTTAAGAAAAACAGCAACATACGCTTTGATTACGGTTTCGGTAAAAAAGGAATATCCGGCTTCGTGTTCAACATCAACGAAGCATTCTAATTCATCTTTGATAAAAATCGGGAATGGGAAACTACTAATTTCCCATTCCCGATTTTCATTAAAAAATGTCGTTTATCCGAGCGACGAGCCGCTTAAGGGTGCAGCCTGAGTGTATGTGCGTGCGCCGAGCTCCTTGTCGAGCATGTATATGCCGTAGCCGTTGTCTTTTATCATCTTGATGTTGTCGATGATAGTCTGGGCGTTCTCTTCCTCTTCCACCTGCTCGTCGATAAACCATTTGAGCATGCTTTGCGTTGCGAAGTCGTTCTTATCGTGTGTCAGGGCGTAGAGGTCGTTGATCATCGAGGTTACTTTCTGCTCGTGCTTGAGCGTGCTCTCGAACACGTCGAGTATGCCGTCCCATTCCGTCGGCACGGCGTCGATGGCCTTCAGCTCTACGCGGCCGTTGCGCGAGTTGATGTAGTTGAACAGGATTTTAGCGTGGTCTTGCTCTTCCTGAAACTGCACTTCAAACCATGATGCCATGCCCGGCTGCCCGATAGAGTGGCAGTAAGCGGCCATTGAGAGATACAGGTAAGCCGACCACATCTCGGCGTTGATTTGCTCGTTGAGAGCCTCTTCAATCTTTTTGTTTAGCATATTCTTTGTTTTTTAAGTTGTTAGTGCCTTATTCCACCTACAAAATTAGCCAAAAAAACGATACGCCGCATCGTTTGCGCCGCATTATTATCATTTATTAGCACTAATTGCGGGCCTTACGTAGGCATGGCTCTTATGTGCTGCCCGGGCGGGCGCGTTGCTTGCCGTGCGGACAGGGATTTGCCGCCCGCATTGTAGAATGCCGCCTTTCATCTCGCAAAAGGTAACCTTTTGCGAGATGAAAGGTAACCTTTCGTGACGTAAAAGACGGCCTTTTGCAAGTTGTTGGTATTCAGTATGTTACTTCGTCGGTGCCCGATTGCTTCGCCGTGGCCCGGCATGCGGCAATGAAAAAGCCCGGGAGTGCCTCACGGCAGTCCGGGCTTAAACATGAAAAACAATTTTGAACTAAAAATCAGAATTCGAGTATCAACGTCTGGCGCGGCTCGAGCTGCACGTCGCTTGAGAGCGAAACGCTCTTGCCGGTGAGCACGTCGGTGGCCGTGGCGTTAGAGCCTATGACCTCGGCGTAACGCTTAACGGCGAGCGCGGCGGCCTTCCTCGTGCCGTTGACTACGGTCATCACGGTCTTTCCGCCGTACTGGCGCGCTATCACGTAAACGCCGTTGTATGGGATGAACTGCTTCTGCGTGCCCTTTATTACGACGTCGTTGCCCTGGCGCCAGTGGAGCAGACGGCTCAGCCAGGTGAACATCTCGTTCTCCGCCTTTGTGCGTCCTTCGGCGGTGAAGGCGTTCTTCGTGTCGCCAGGGAATCCGCCGGGGAAGTCCTTGCGCACGTTGCCGTCGGTCACTTCCTTAGTGCCGTTCATCAGCACTTCCGTGCCGTAGTAAAGCTGCGGTATGCGGTTGGCCGTAAGGAGTATGGCCAATGCCTGCCTCAGAGCCGTCGAGTCCTTGCCCTTGCCGAGGAAGCGGTCTGTGTCGTGGTTCTCGATGAAGGCCATCACGCTCGACGGGTTGGGGTAGAGGTAGTCGTAAACGAAGTTGTTGTAAATGCGGTTCATGCCCGTGGTGAAGCCGTCGGTGTCCTCGCGCTTGGCCATGTTTATCTTGTCGTAGAAGCTGAAGTCCATCACCGTCTTGAGGTTGCTGTTCTTCTTCGCTATCTTAGAGTCCTTCTGCCAGGCGGCGGTGTAGGGCGGTTCGGTAACCCAAGTCTCGCCGACGACGTTGAAGTTGGGATACTCCTCGTTGAGAGTCCTCATCCATTCGGCCATAGCGTCGGCGTCGGCATACGGGTAAGTGTCCATGCGGATGCCGTCGATGCCCACGGTCTCTATCCACCATTCGCTGTTCTGAATCAAGTACTTGATTACATGGGGGTTCCTTTGGTTGAGGTCGGGCATGGTCGGCACGAACCATCCGTCTACCGTTTCCTTGAAGTCAACGTCGCTTGCGTAAGGGTCTACAATCGGCGTCAGCTTGTACGATGTCTGCAGATACTTGTCGTTCACCTCGGGTTTCGTCTTGTCGGTGCGCGCGTCGAGCCACTCGGGAGTGTTGAGCCAGTCCTTTGAAGGCATGTCGGCCACCCAGGGATGTTCGAACCCGCAGTGGTTGAATATCATGTCCATCACGACCTTAAGTCCTGCCGAGTGGGCCTCGTCGCACAGTCGGCGGTATTCCTCGTTGGTGCCGAAGCGAGGGTCAACGCGGTAATAGTCGGTCGTGGCATAGCCGTGGTAGGTGCTGCTGCCGTTGCCGTCGGGCGAGTTGTTCTCAAGCACCGGGGTGAACCACAGCGCCGTAACGCCAAGCTCCTTGAAGTAGTCGAGGTGTTGGCGTATGCCCTCAAGGTCGCCGCCGTGGCGCAGGCTGGGCTGCGAGCGGTCGGTCTTGTAGGCGTTGAGGCCCTTTATGTCGTTGTTATTCGGGTCTCCGTCGGCGAAGCGGTCGGGCATTAGCATGTAGAGAACGTCGGCGTTGGTGAAGCCCATGCGCTCCTCGCCGCGCTTCTCGCGCGCCTTCAGTTGATACTTAACTTTCTTCGTCTGCTTGCCGTTCTTGAAGTTCAGGGTCATCTCTCCGGGCTGCGCGCCTTCGAGGTTGAGGTAGACGAGCAGGTAGTTGGGGCTGTCTAGGCGCACGATGCTGTCTATTTTGACTCCTGCGTAGTCGGTGGTGACGTCGGCCGAGCTTATGCCTTCGCCGTAAACCATGAGCTGCAGTGACGGGTTTTTCATTCCGACGAACCAGTTGGTCGGGTCGATGCGGTCAACCTTGACCGCCGCCTTGATTGTCATAACGCTTAAAATCAGGCTTAAGGATAAAAGAAGTTTTTTCATATCGCAATTGTTTTTATTCATGCAAGATTAATGCCGACTGTGCCGGAACGCTGACTTGTGAGCCGCTGACGGTGCCGAGGCCGGCCTCGTTGATCACTCCGTCGCGGCAGACCACGGTGTAGTTGCCTGCCGGGATGTCTACGCTGCGAGCCTGTTTGGCGGAGTTCAAGATTACGATGATGTTCTTCCAAGAGTCGCCTTTGGGGTTGCCTTTCAGGCGGAAAGCCACGAGGCAGTCTTGAACGGGCAGGAACTCGAGGTGCTTGCGCACACATTCGGCGTCGCCGAGGCGGAAGGCCGGGTGGTTCTTGCGCAGCGCGATGAGCTTGCTGTAATAGTCGAACACTTGGGGATATTTCGTCAAGTTAGTCCAATCCAAGCGGTTGATGCTGTCGGGCGAGTTGAAGCTGTTGTGTACGCCTTTCTTGTCGCGCAACATCTCTTCACCCGAAAGGATGAACGGCACGCCCTGCGACGTGAACACGGCGGTCTGCGCCAACAGGTCGAGACGTATCAGCTCGTCCTGCCCTATGCCGGGGATGCTGGCGCGCAGACGGTCGACAAGGCACATGTCGTCGTGGCAACTGACGTAGCTTATGGCCTGCACGGGCTGCGAGGCCCACGCTTCCTTGCTGTAGTTCACTTTCGACATGTCAACCTGCGGATGGCTGATGGCGCCGGCGATGCCGAACTTTATACTCTCCTCGTTACCCGGCAGACCGGCTATGAAGGCTCCCTTAGTGTCGTCGCTGAACGGACCGCGCAGGGCGTCGCGCATCTCGTCGCCGAACGCCGCTATGCCTGGCATCTGCCCGATATGGGCCTTCACAGCAAGTTTTTCCAACGGATAGGCGCACGTGCCTGCGCTCCAGCCCTCGCCGTAGATGAACGTTGCGGGGAAGTCGCGGTCGAACATGGCGCGTATCCGGTTCATCGTCTCTATGTCGTGCACGCCCATCAGATCTACTCGGAAGCCGTCGATGTGGTACTCGTCGACCCAGTAGCGCATAGATTGGAGCATGAACTGGCGCATCGGGGCAAGCTCGCTTGCAGTCTCGTTGCCGCAGCCCGAGCCGTCAGACCATTTGCCGTCGGCCGTCTTACGGTAGAAAATGTCGGGCCAGGTGCGCTGGAAGTTGCTGCCGTCTATGTTGAAAGTGTGGTTGTAAACCACGTCGAGTATTACGCGGATGCCGGCCTTGTGGAGCGCCCGCACCATCTGCTTGAACTCTTTTATACGAACCACAGGCTCGTAAGGATTGGTCGAGTATGAGCCTTCGGGCACGTTGTAGTTCAACGGGTCGTAACCCCAGTTGTACTGCGGGGTGTCAAGTTTAGTCTCGTCAACTGAGGCATAGTCGTATGACGGCAGTATGTGTACGGCGTTAACGCCGAGCCTTTTCAGGTGGTCGATGGCCTTCGGCTCGGTCAGGGCGAGGAACTTGCCCTTATGGGTGATGCCCGACGACGGGTCGATTGAGAAGTCGCGGTGGTGCATCTCGTAGATTACGAGGTCTGTCATGTTTACCTTCTGCGTTATGCGGTCAGATGCCCAGCCCTCGGGGTCGGTTTCGTCGAGGTCTACGACTGCCCCCCTTTGTCCATTCACTCCCACTGCTTTGGCGAACACACCGGGACATTCGCCCCGCCCCGTGTCGAACGTATAGAACTTGCCTTTTAGGTCGCCGTCAACCGTGGCCGTATAAACGCCTACGTGCGAGTAGTCCATCTTCACCGTCTTGAGCGGTTCGCCGCCTAACCCTTCTGCGTAAATGCGCAGTGTGACGGCCTTCGCGTCTTTAGGCGCGAACAGGCGGAAGGTTGTCTTCGCGGGCGAATATTTCACCTCGTCGAAGAAATTCAACGCCACGGGACTTATCTTCTCTCCGGTGACAGGAGACGTTACGTCGGGCTTGGTCACAACATCTTGCGCCACGGCTTCCTGCGCGGCGGCAAGCGAGAGCAAGCCTGCGAGCAACAGGTTTGTAATCTTCATGTTTGTCATTGTTTTTCGGTTACGTAATATATTGGTATTCAACGCTTTGCAAAAGGCCGCCTTTTGCCGGTCAAAAGACGGCCTTTTGAGAGGTAAAAGACGGCCTTTTACAAAGCGAAAGACCGCCTTTCACTATTTATTTCGCGATGAGCGACACGGCGAATCCGCCGCCGGGAGCCTCTGTCAGCTTGAGTGTGTCGCCCTTCTTCACAGTCTTCTTGGTTACGGTGTACGCCTTGGGGTTCTTCTCGTAGTGGGCGTCCTTAGCGTCGGCGTATATCGTGCACTCGTATTTCTTGCCATTGTCGAGGAAGTCGAGCTTGATGACGGACTTGTGGCCGTTCTCGTCGCACTTGCCGCCGATGAACCAGTTGTCCGTGCCCTTAGCCTTGCGCGCCACGGTGATATAGTCGCCCGGCTCGGCCTCGAGATACTTTGAGTCGTCCCAGTCTACGGCCACGTCCTTGATGAACTGGAATGCGTCCTTGTATTTCTCGTAGTTCTCGGGCAGGTCGGCGGCCATCTGCAGCGGACTGTACATCGTGCAGTAAAGGGCCAGCTGGCCTACGAGCGTAGTGCGCACGTAAGAAGTGTTCTTGCTCCACGTAGAGAGTTGCGTCTCAAGAATACCCGGAGTGTAGTCCATCGGACCGCCCTGCAGGCGAGTGAACGGCAGCACTACGGTGTGGAAAGGCTTGCTTCCGCCGAACGATTCATACTCGGTGCCGCGCGCGCTCTCGTTGCCTATAAGGTTGGGATACGTGCGGCAGAGACCCGTCGGGCGCACGGCCTCGTGGGCGTTGACCATGATGTGGTGCTTGGCGGCCTCCTTCACGGCGTAGAGGTAGTGGTTGTTCATCGTCTGGCTGTAGTGGTGCTCGCCGCGCGGAATCATGTCGCCTACGTATCCGCTCTTAACGGCATCGTAGCCGTACTTGTTCATCAGCGTGTATGCCTTTTCCATCCAGCGCTCGTAGTTCATCACCGACGCCGAAGTCTCGTGGTGCATCATGAGCTTCACTCCCTTAGAGTGCGCGTAGTCGTTGAGCATCTTTATGTCGAAGTCGGGATAGGGAGTGAGGAAGTCGAACACGTCGAACTTAGAGTGGCCGATCCAGTCTTCCCAGCCTTCGTTCCATCCCTCTACGAGCACTTGGTCGAGACCGTTGGCGGCTGCGAAGTCGATATACTTCTTCACGTTCTCGTTGTTGGCTCCGTGTGTGCCGTTGGGCGTGCACTTGGCGTAGTCGGTTTCGCCCAAACGCACCGACGGATAGTCGTTGGTGTAAGCCCAAGTGTTGCGGCCTACGATAAGCTCCCACCACACTCCGCAGTACTTCACGGGGTGAATCCAGCTTACGTCGTCAAGGGCGCAAGGCTCGTTCAGGTTGAGTATGAGGTTGGAGGCGAGCATGTCGCGGGCGTCGTCGCTGACGATGATAGTGCGCCACGGCGTGTTGAACGGGGTCTGTATATAGCCCTTCATGCCGGTAGCGTCGGGCGTAAGCCACGACTCGAAGGTCATCGTCTTGTCGTCAAGATTGAGGTGCATCGTGGCGTAGTTCACGCACGCCGCTTCATGGATGTTTATGTAAAGGCCGTCGTCGGTCTTCATCTGGAGCGATGTCTGCACGCCGGTCGGCGAGAATGTGGTCTGTGATGAGTTGGGAGTTATCGCCCCGTCCATCAGTCCGCGTATCTCCGACAGCCTCGACTCGGTGTAGTCGTACTCCTGCGTGTCGTAGTCGCCGGGTATCCACCAAGCCTTATGGTCGCCGGTCATGGCAAACTGGGTGTGCTCCTCCTTGATGATGAAATAGTTAAGCTCGTTCTGCTGGGGAAATTCGTAGCGCAGGCCCATGCCGTCGTCGTACACGCGGAAACGTATCAGGATGTTGCGCTTCGTGGCCGGCTGGTTCAGCGTGACGGCCATCTCGTTGTAGTGGTTGCGTATCGTGGCGGTCTCTCCCCAAACGGGTTTCCACGTCTCGTCGAACGATGACGTGTCGGTCTTAGTTATCGTGAAACCGTCCATCAGGTCGGTCTCCTCCATACCCTTGCTTGCGTGCTTGTCTTTCGCAAGCTCCAGTCCTAAGTGGCTCGGCTTCACTACGGCCTTGCCCTTGTAAGTCAGTTCGTAGGTAGGTCTTCCGTTGTCGAGCGAGAAAGTCAGCACGACATTGCCGTCAGGCGACTTTACAGCCTGTGCCAAAGCCATGAGCGGCATCAGCAACAGGGCGGCTAACATTTTTATTTTTCGCATAGTTGTAAGGTTTATATTAAAATTTTCATGAATCAATCGTAAGGAATCCGAGGCGTTGCGCAGGTAAGGGGTTAAGACGATAGCACTCTATGTCTTAAGGGGATTTTCAGTAACGGTGTTATTGTCTTAACCCCGTCTGCCTGAATCCGCAATCCGCCGTAGGCTTATCTTCTGCCGCCTTCCTTGATAAGGTCGGTCACGTTTTGGTTGAAGTCGTCCCTTTCCAGCAGGTCTTCGAGGTTCACGTGCATCCTGTAACGCCAGTAGTGGCGCGGGTTTGAGGGCACGTTGATGCGCTCGGCGTTGGCGTCGGGCAGGCGCAGGGTTTCGTCTATGGCCAGCCAGTCTTGCAGGGCGATGATGCAAAGCATCGACGGACATAGCAGGTGGCGCGATATTATGTCGCGTGCCAGCCAGCCCGGCAGCGGATGAGGAGCGGCTCCGTACTTCTGCAACACGTTGTTGTAGTAGTCTTGCGTGCGCCGTTCGTCTTCGTCCCACCATTGCCTCAGCGTCGGCGTGTCGTGGCTCGATATGGTGCAGACCGAGCGGTAGGGGTTGCGAGAGAGCACTCCGAAACGCACGTTGGGATCTTTCGGCATCGACTGCATCTCGAGGCTGAGCATCTTCAACTCGTTCATCACCCACGAAACGCAGTCGGGCACCATGCCGAGATCTTCGGCGCAGACGAGCATCCGGGTGGCTTCCACTATCTTAGGCAGCTTGTTCATCGCCTCGCGGTACCAGAATTGGTTGTTGCGGCGGTAGTAGTAATCGTTGTAAATCTTATTGAACAGGTACTTGTCGCTGTCGTAAAGCGACTCGTAAATGAAGTCGAACTGTACGGAAATCCTCGGGTGAAACTTGTTAGGAACCCTATGGTCGCGCACGAAGAGCACGTCGCTTATCAGCGCGTAAAGCCCGTCGCGCAGGTCGGTATCGGCCTTATCGGTCTTGCCTGCGAAGGCTGCTTCCACCTTACGCTGCGTGTTGTAAGCCTCCTTCATGCGGTAGCGGCCGTCGTGTGAAGGTTCGAGATAGGTGGCGCGCACCATCGGGGCGCGTTCTCCGAACATGCGGTCGAGCACCCAGTCTGTGATGAACGGCTCGGTGAACAGCTCTTCCTGGAAGTGCAGACCGTAAGCCTCTATCTCCTCGCGCGTCATCCCTAACGACGGCGAGAACTGCCCGAGCAGTCCGTGTACGGCCTCTATCGGTATCTCCCAAATGCGGAAGAAGCCGAGCACATGGTCGATGCGATAGGCGTCGAAGAACTTCGACATGTTGACGAAACGACGCACCCACCATACGCATCCGTCCTTCATCATCTCGTCCCAGTTGTACGTCGGAAGCCCCCAGTTTTGCCCGTTAACAGAAAATTCATCGGGTGGGGCACCGGCCTGGCCGTTCAGGTTGAAGTAGCGCGGCTCCTGCCATACGTCGCATCCGTGGCGGTCTACGCCGATGGGGATGTCGCCCTTCAGCACCACTCCCTTCGAGCGGGCGTACTCGTGGGCTTCTGACATTTGCCTGTTAAGTATGAACTGCACGTAATAATAGAACGCAACGTCGTTGAAAGCGTCGGCTTTCGGGTCAGACAACGCGCCGCGCTCTGCCTCGTCGAAGTAGTTGTGGTCGGGCCATGTGGCGAAATCGGCCGTGCCGTACTTCTCCCTTAAGTAGCAATACTGTGCGTAGGGCACGAGCCAATGCGACGTTTCCGCGAAGAATTTCTTAAACTCCGTCGATGCCAGCACCTTCGCGCCTTCTTGGCGGTAAACGGTGTTGAGGTATTCGGTCTTGGCCTTGTTCACGCGCTCGTAGTCTACTTGGGGCAGGGCGTTGAGCTCTTGGCGCAAGGCCTCGAAGCGTTCGCGCTCGGCATCGTCTTCTATTTTAGGCAACGCGTTGAGGTCGGCGTATTGCGGATGCAGTGCGAATATGCTGATGCTGCTATACGGATAAGAGTCGGTCCAGGTGTGCGTGGTGGTTGTGTCGTTGATCGGCAGCAGCTGCAACACGCGCTGTTGGGTCAGCGCTATCCAGTCTATCATCTTCTTAAGGTCACCGAAGTCGCCCACTCCGAAGCTCGCCTTAGAGCGCAGCGAGAACACTGGCACCTGCGTGCCGGCGCATCTTACGTTGTATATCGGGAAGAGGGCTTCGTCAAGTTCGTAGATGATCACGTCGCCTTCTTTCATTCCGGGCAGTTCCACGCGGCGGTTGTTGCAGCTTTCCCAGATCACGTCGGCACAGTCGAACACGTCTACGGCGACGAACTTGAAGTACAGGATGTTGCCCGACAGCTTTGTAACGTCTACGTCGGCTATCCATTCGTTATAGTTATGTTCCACCATTGGCACGGCCTTGAACACGTCCCATGCGCCGAGCGTCTCGTCGTCGCCCACCATCATCAGCCTTTGGTTGCCGGCCAGCTGAGGTGCGCGCACCTTGAGGCGCACCGTGGCGGGATAGTCGCTAAGGGCCACCGGCGACGACTTGCGCCGGCGTATGCAGTCGGTGAAGGCCGAGCTGTATAGGTAAGAATCGTCGGGCATGTCAATCCAATGGTCGTACACGGTGAAGCTGTCGCCGCGCGCCGCGCTTATTTCAAGTCGGTGTGGCTCGTTCAGCCACTCGTGCCTTACCACGCAGTCTTCGCCGCGCACCACGCTGTAATAATAGTCGATGTAAGTGCCTTTCTGTAAGTCGAGCTTAAGATTGCATGTCCATTCATGGCCGTTTACGGTTCTCATTCTGTACGGTGTGGCCTGCTTCATGCCGTCGGTCACCCCCGTTATAAGGTTTAATACGAGTTCTTCGCCGAAGCTCGTGCTGTAAATTACGCTTAAAAGTATGTTCATAGGTATCAGGTCTTTATTAATTCCGCTTCAAAGTTACTAATAAATGAAATATGTGTAATGCATTTTTTTATCGAAAAATAATTTTATACGTGCAAACGTTTACATGGTGTTGTAAAATAAAGAGCTAAGGAGCCGGGAAGTAAGTCTTTAGCTCCTTGACTTTCTTCCCAGCTCCTTAGCTCTTTATTAAGCGTCCGTCTCCGTTACGGCCGCCACACCATGCTTATGCCCACTGGGCTTACGGCTACGTCTACGTCGTCGTTCCAGCCGGTAATCTTGTCGGCTATCCAGTATCCGGCATACGTAGACAGCACGCCTATGGCCGCTCCGGCGGCCACGTCGCCCCAGTGGTGGCGGTTGCGCGCCACGCGGTCTACGGCCGTGGCCGTGGCTACGGCGTAGCCTGCGACGCTGATCCACGGGCTTACCTTGCGAAACTCCTTGTCGAGTATCGCCGCTCCGCAGAACGCTATCGACGCATGCCCGGAGGGAAACGAGCGGCGGTCTGTGCCGTCGGGGCGGGTAGACTTTATCGAGTACTTAAGGCCGTAAGTGACTGCTACGTCGATGGCGAACGATGCGGCCGTGTTCACCACGAGCCGCTTCCACGGGCTTTGGCTGTCTACTCCGGCAGCCTTCATCACGAAGACCGACGCCACCGGCACGAGGCGCAGGTAGTCGTCTATGCCGTCTCCGTGGTAGGGCTCGTATTGCGCCATGCACTTTGCCGACATGGTTACGGCCATTATCAAGACAATCAACTTTCTCAACATACTTGTCAAAGTTTAGTTCGTATTTTCTAAAAACGTTTTTTTTCTCGTTTGCATCCGTCATCGCACCGTTACTTCGTTGGCATCGAGGGCCGTAGCCTGCGATATGACTTCGGCCGCAATGCCTGCCGCTTTCAGGTTTCGTGCAATCTTGTATTTCTATTCCCTGCGTCCTTCGTCTTTTTGCGTAGGTCTCGGTCACTCTCAATTTCCCGAGCGCAGCTTATCTTCTGCAAAGATAGTGCAAATCGTTTGAAACGCAAAATAAATGATGATGAAAAGGTCTTTTATTTAGTGTTAACCGTAGGCGGCTTGTACGTGGTGGAAGAGAGCGTAGGTAAAAGGCGGCATTTCGGCCTGCAAAAGGTAGCCTTTAAGGCCGTAAAAGGCTACCTTTTGCAGGCCGAAATGCCGCCTTTTTCAGGCTTTGCTGTAACAGCTTGATTGTCAGTGTGTTATTTTCGACGTGCCGTAGAGCGGTTTCATGGTCTTTGATAAGAAATATTCGCAAACGTTTTGTAAAATAAATTTTATTGCGTATATTTGCAAAAATAAGACTGCAAGCATACGTCTTGACGACAAGAGATCGGTCTTTCGTACCGTCGTTCGGGCGACTTGGCGTGCGTCAGGCCGGCATAATATTAACGACCTTAAAATATTTAAATCATGAAGAAAATTCTTGGGATTATCTTATTCGTAGCGGCTGCTTTGGCGTTAGGTGCCTGCAGCGGCGGCGGTGAAAAACAGGTTGACATGACTCCGAGCGACGTGGCCGAGGGCTTCGTCAAGGCCATGCAGGAGCAAGACGTGATAAAGGCCGCGAGCTATTTCGACACTAAGGGCGTAGACCTTGACGTACTGCCCGAGCCTGTGAAAAGCCGGCTGACCGACGGGATAAGCAACGCTTTCTCTGAGATGACCGGCGCGGCTGGCGAGATGAAATCATACGAGATATTGTCTGAGGAGATTTCCGCCGACGGCAACTCGGCCGTAGTGAAGGTTCGGTTGGTATTCGACGTGGCCCCCGTCGAGATGCCCCTCAAGCTCGCTAAAGACGATAACGGGGCTTGGAAAGTGGAGATGTAGCCCGTGCGTGCCGTCTGTTGTCACGTCAGCATGGTCTTACATGCATTCAGGCTCTTAGCCGCAGCCGCGTCGTTAGCTCTCTTTGCGGCCTGCACTGGGCGCAAGGCCGCCACCATTCTGCCTGACGGATGCCGCCTTAAGGCGGGCGACGTAGTGTTCCGTCTGGGCAACGGGCTTACCAGCAGGGCCGTGCTTATGGCCGACGGAGGCGGAACATACTCGCACGTAGGCATAGTGGTAGACTCGTGCGGCACGATGATGATAGTACACGCCGTGCCGGGCGAGCCCGACTACGAGGGCGACCCTGACCGCGTTAAGATGGAGACGCCCGAGAAGTTTTTCATCTCCGTCAACGCGAGCAAGGGCGAGGTGAGACGCTTCAGGGGCGACCCGGCCGTGGCCGAGGCTGCAGCGCGCTGCGCCCTAAGCCTGTATGAGCGGGGTGTGCTCTTCGATCATGACTACGACGACGCCGACACTACGAATATGTATTGCTGCGAACTCGTGGAGCACTCTTACCGCAGTGCCGGCCGGCCGCTCGTAGGCGGGGCGCGCCACAGCTTCAGCCTGCCGGGACTGAAGCCCATGCGCTGCATACTGCCGTCTGACCTGCGTGGCAGCGACGAACTGGAATTGATTGTTTCATTCTAAACCTATTACTAACTAAAAACTTTTTATCATGAAAAAATTATTCGGTATCCTGGCCGCCATCGCGGCCATGTTTCTAATCACGGCGTGCGGCGGTGGCAGCAACACACCTAAGGGCACGGCCGAACAGTTTATTAAGGCAATGCAGGCGCAAGACGGCGAGAAGATTGTCTCACTGCTTTACTTTGAGGAAGGCAAGGCCCCTTCAACCGACGACGAGAAGGCCCAGCTGGCGGCTCTCTTCGACTCCAAGCTGAAAGAGACCTATAAGAACAACGGCGAACTGAAGTCGTATGAAATCTTGTCTGAGGAAATATCCGAAGACGGCAAATCTGCCGTAGTGAACACTAAGGTGGTGTTTGAGAAGAAGACCGACGAAGACCGCCTCAAGCTGAAGAAAGACGCCGACGGCAACTGGAAGGTGGACGTCGGCAAGTAATGCCTGCGTATGATTAAACCAAAACCGGTCATTGGATTTTCGTATTTCCAATGACCGGTTTTGGTTTATCGCCTTTTGCCGTGCAGTGACAATAAAACCGCTTGCACGGCTGCGCTGTTGCGGCGTGCAAGCGGTTTGGATGAATTGTAGAAGTACTTAGGTCGCTTATTCCGTTGCTACGAAAACGAACTGTCCGGTGATGTCGTTCAGGTAAACGTCGTAAGTGCCTGCGGGTACGGTGATGTTGCCACCGCCCTTAACGCCTGTGCCGTAATTCACGGTAGAGATGTCTACACCGGCACCCCAGTCCATTACGTCCCAGCTTGCCTCGGCGCGGAACTTCACGCCGCCGGCTGTGAACGTAACAGCTTCTGCATACCAGTTGTGCGGAGCAATCTCGGTCATGGCCACGTCGCCGCCCCAGCCGTTGAAGTCACCGATGAGACCTATCGTCGTGTAAGCCTTCGGGTTCTGGTCGCCAAGACGTGTCCATGTGTACGTCATGTTCTCCATATCGATCGTTACCGTATAATACTCGCCTACCGTTGGCACCTTCACGTTCTGTGCGCCGTCGCCGTTGCCCAATATCTTGCCTGTCTCAGACCCGTCTTCGGCCTCGGCACCGTAAGCAGTGCCCCAATCGCCGACAACAGTCCAGAACTTGAAGTTACCGCCGTTTATCCACTGCGTGGTGTACGACTGGACTGTTACAGTCTCCGGATAGAAGATGCTGCTCTTGTCCGTATTCGACCAAGCATTGGGACAGCCGAAATCACCAACCAAGTAATACGCCACGGGTATCTCGTTTACGTATGTGGCCAGCACGCTCGGCAGCTCTATTACGTCGGAATAAGAGTAAGCCGTAGTGCCGTCGACGTTTGCCTGCACGCGCAGGTAAACGGGCATGGCCGCTTCGGGAACAGCATCGTTGTTGGCTGCCTTATACATGTCTATCACGGCCGTGTTAAGATCCGATCCGACAATGTTGATCGCAGGATTGGCAACGGTGCTCGAATAAGACTGCGAAGAGTTGAGCGTCGTGTACGAGCCTTCGGCGAAGGCGTTGTCTAAGCAGGCCTGCACGCGGTATGTCAAGACAGCCTTGTAGCCGTAGTCGGGCGCGCCCGAGCTCACCTTTATGGTGTCTGTGTTGATCAGGTCATACGTTGTGGTCGACGCGTCGGCCGGAGCCGTCAGCGCAAACGTCTCGCCAGCCTGCGGCTGACGCAGCGTAGGATTGTCGTCGGTGTCGGTCTCGCACGAGGCCATGAACGGGAGCACGGCCAGCAG
>CALUFN010000024.1 GCA_944319945.1 uncultured Prevotella sp. | reverse complement strand
TTCATTGCCGACTTCGCTTCGTCGCGCAAGGGTGAGCGTAGGTGGTTCAATCCGCTGGTGTGCTTGTTGATGCTTGTGCAGGTCGTGGTTTGCGCCGTACCCCAAGAGCCAACCTCTGCCTTCGGCGGCATGTATGTCACCACTGCTGCGGTGAACGTGATGAAGACCATTCTTGCGGCCGGTACCCTCATCGTGGTCATCCAAAGCCGCAAATGGCTCAGCCGTCCTGACACGAGCTTCAAGGAAGGCGAGTTCTACATGCTTGTAATTTCAACGTTGCTCGGTATGAACATGATGATGAGTTCTGGCCACTTCCTGATGTTCTACCTCGGTCTTGAGATGGCTTCCGTGCCCATGGCATGCCTTGTAGCTTTGGATAAGTATCGCCACAACTCGGCCGAAGGCGCAGCCAAGTTCATACTTACGGCTACGTTCTCAAGCGGCGTGATGCTTTACGGCATATCGTTCATTTACGGTGCTGCCGGTACTCTTTATTTTGAAGATGTTGCAAATGTGCTTGCCCTGCGTGACAATCTCACGTTTACAATCATGGGCATGGTGTTCTTCTTCAGCGGCTTGGGCTTCAAGATAAGCCTCGTACCGTTCCATTTCTGGACGGCCGACGCTTATCAGGGCGCACCGACTACGGTTACCGGCTATCTGAGCGTTATCTCTAAGGGGGCAGCGGCGTTTACGCTTATGGCCATCCTGATGAAGGTCTTCGCTCCGATAACAGAGTATTGGACGGTCGTACTTTACGTATTGGTTGTGCTCACTATCACCGTCGGCAACCTTTTCGCTATCCGCCAGAAGGACCTGAAGCGTTTCATGGCCTTCAGTTCTATCTCCCAGGCAGGTTACATCATGCTGGCCGTGATCGGCGACAGTGCTATGGGCGTAGCGGCATTGTCTTACTATGTACTCGTTTACGTAGTGGCCAACCTTGCCGTATTCACCGTGATCAGCGTGGTTGAGGAAAACAACGGCGGCACTACCGACATGGACGCTTACAACGGCTTCTATACCACCAACCCGAAGCTTTCTCTGCTCATGACGTTCGCGCTGTTCTCGCTCGCCGGCATCCCGCCGTTCGCCGGCATGTTCAGCAAGTTCTTCGTGTTCATGGCTGCAGCCCAGCAGGGGGCGCCGCTTACTTACCTCGTAGTGTTCATAGCTTTGGTTAACACCGTAGTGAGCCTTTACTACTACCTGCTTATCGTCAAGGCCATGTACATTAAGAAGTCTGACGCTCCGCTGCCTACGTTCAAGAGCGACGGCAACACCAAGCTCGCCCTCGCCCTCTGCACGGCCGGCGTGCTGCTCTTCGGTGTATGCAGCTTCTTCTACGACTGGATTGAAATAGCTGCCGCATAAGATATTTGCGCATACTGATTATAGGACAATGGGCAGGTGAGGCTATCCCTTTCCTGCCCATTGCTTTGTTAGCGTATGATGAATATCAGTGTAAGTTGTTCGCTATTTCCGTCCTATTTGGTCTCCTGCGTTACATGTGCTATTTCTTTCTATTGCAATAGTTGTCGCGTTTGAATAAAAATTCTTACTTTTGCCGTCGTTTTTTATATAATTTATTCACAATGAAAGACCGTTTGGTAGGATTTATCCTGACATATTTTCTTTTTGTCTGCATTTTCTTGTTGCAGAAGCCATTGTTCATGGCCGTATATCATGCTCTTTACAGCGATGTGTCTTGGACAGAGTGGTTTAAGGTTGTGTGGCACGGACTGCCGCTTGATTTCACCGTAGCAGGTTATCTTACGGTTGTTCCGGGCTTGCTTTATATCGTGTCAGCCTGGACCGTGTCACCCGTGTTGCGCAAGGCTTGGTGCGGATATTTCATGTTTGTCTCGGCGTTGATGTCTGTAATTGCCGTGACCGATGTCGTGTTATACGAGTATTGGGGCTTCCGCCTTGACTCTACGCCCTTGTTTTATTTCCTTACCTCGCCTAAAGACGTGTTTGCCAGCGTTAGCTGGTTGTTGGTTGCCGGCGGCGTGTTGCTTATGGTTGCTTATGCGGCTGTGTTGTATCTGCTGTTCACTTATGTGCTGTTGCGCAAGGCTGCTTGGCGTTCCATGAGATTACCGTTGCGCCGTATAGCCGTTTCTGCCGTGCTCCTTGTCGTAACAGGCTTACTGTTCATACCGATACGAGGCGGTTTTACGGTATCCACCATGAATACGGGTAAGGTGTATTTCAGTTCCAACCAGCGGTTGAACCATGCCGCTATCAACCCTGTGTTCAGTCTGTTGGAATCACTGTTCAAGCAGAAGGATTTCGCTTCTCAATATCGTTTCATGCAGGCTGACGAGGCCGACAGACGTTTTCGCTCCATGCTTGATCCTGCGGTGTCGGCCCGAATGGCCGGAATGCCTGACAAGGTAAGTGCCAATCCGGCCGACACGCTCTTCCGTGTAAGCCGCCCAGACGTGGTGCTTGTCATACTTGAAGGCTTTTCTTCGCATTTGATGACTGAGTTGGGAGGAGTTCCCGATGTGGCCGTTAATCTTGACAGCCTCTCGCGCGAGGGTGTGTTGTTTACCAATTTCTATGCCAACAGTTTCCGCACCGACCGCGGTCTCGTGTCCATACTCAGCGGATATCCCGCCCAGCCTACCACCAGCATAATGAAATATCCCCATAAGACGCAGAGCATGCCGTCGTTGGCCGGCGCGTTGTGCAAGGCCGGTTATGAGGCAAAATATTATTACGGGGGCGATGCCGATTTCACCAACATGCGTTCGTATCTTATGTCGTCAGGCTTTGGCACGATAGTTTCAGATACCGATTTTCCCGTAGCCCAGCGCCTGAGCAAGTGGGGAGTGCATGATCATCTTGTGTTCCGCCGCATGCTTGCCGACTTGCAGGCCGAGGGCTCGTCTACAGGCAAGCCCCGTTTCCGCGTGCTCCAGACGTCAAGCAGCCATGAGCCTTTCGAGGTGCCTTACAGCAGGCTGGCCAACTCCAGGCTTAACGCCTTTGCATATACCGACAGTTGTGTCGGCGATTTCGTAAACCGTTACCGTAAGTTGCCGCAGTGGGACAATACCGTTGTAGTTTTCGTGCCCGATCATCTTGGCGCTTATCCCGAAGATATAGATAATTTGTCGTTTGAGCGTTATAAGATACCGCTGCTCATGGTGGGCGGAGCCTTGAAGCGTCCGCGCCGTATAGGTGTCGTCGGCTCTCAGCAAGACATCGTGGCTACGGTTTTGGCTCAACTTGGTCTGCCTCATAGTGAGTTCACTTTCAGCAAGGACATGCTGAATCCGGCCTCGCCGCATTTTGCGTTCTTCACCTTTCCTGACGCTTTCGGACTGCTGACGGACGGCGGACATGTGGTTTACGATAATCAGGCCGGCCGCACGGTCGAGTCAGAGGGCAAATCCGCCAGGACGCTCTTACGTCAGGGCGAGGCTTACCTGCAAAAGCTGTATGACGACATAGCCGCCAGGTGATTAAATAATAAAAGGTAATCTTTTGCAGTGTAAAAGGTTATCTTTAGCACGCAAAAAGGCTACCTTTGGCAACGCCAAAGGTAGCCTTTTGTTATTATAAATATTCTTAAGGAGTGGATAGTTTAAAAAGGTAGAGTGTGTTTTATTGTTCAGTATTAACATTATGAGCCCTTTGTCATCTAAATTCCTTAAGGTTGCATATGTTTTCCTTTAAAAAATTATGATAACATTTGAACATTTGATTAAATTTGTCTTCGTCGTCAACTTTTCTGCATGAAGGATGATAACTATCTATAAGTAATATATGTTTTTCATTACAGTAATAACAGAAATTGTTGATTTTATTAAAATCAGAATTTGGATATAAATATTTTCTTGCTATTGTAAGCATCCGCTGTTCATCGGTTTCATTGTCTGTACTTCCGCAACATATGATAATATCAGGATTATATAAACCTATCTGAATCTGTAACTGTTTAGCGTATTTCTTTGCATAATCAAAAATAACATTCCACTGACTTTTTCCTCCTCCTGATATTTTCTTGACATTAAAAATTACAAATGGTTGTTCGGCAAATATTTCACGATTTTGCCTTAATTCTTTTAATGCAGGTATATAGGTCGTGGTAGTTGATAAAATACCTTCAAGCCAAAATGCGATAGAATCTCCGAATATCGGATTTCCTTTTTTCTCAGACCAGTGCCAATCGCGATAATCTTCCCCGTCATTTTTATTTGGTTCTTTAAGTAAAAATACAATTCTTGGTCTTCGTTGTAAATACAAATTTTCCATTTCAACAAATACGTTTTTATGTAAATTTTCGCCACAACAAATATTAGCCCAACACAGTCCGTCCATAATAAACCTTTCCTGATCTTTTTGAGAAAGTGTTGACTTTATTTCGTTAAAGATTTTATTTTCTTTATTATATATCGTATCCATTTCTGCTATTTTGTTAGTTCATTATCATAACTATTTAAAATATACAATTTCTTGCCGCCGTGTTACCTTTCCCGCAACTCCCAAAACGCAACGGCGGCTGCGGCAGCTACGTTAAGTGAGTCCACGTTGTGAGCCATCGGGATGCGTACCACGTAGTCGGCTTCCGTTATCGTTTCGTGTGGCAGTCCGTCGCCTTCAGTGCCCATTATGATGGCCAGTCTTGGCTCGGCGGCCAGGTACGGATTGTCGAGCGTTACAGATTTGTCCGTCAGTGCCATTGCCGCTGTTTTGAAGCCTAATTCCTTCAGCTTGTTTATCGGCGAGTCAATCCATGTCCACGGAACAAGAAACACCGAGCCCATAGATACGCGTATGGCACGGCGGTTGAGTGGATCGCATGAGTTACGGGTGAGCAGTACGCCGTCTATGCCGAGTGCTGCGGCAGAGCGGAATATTGCTCCGATGTTTGTCGTGTCAACCACGCCGTCTATGACGACTATGCGCTTAGCGTTGCGGCAAACGTCGCCTACTTCCGGCTGTTGGCGTCGGCGCATGGCGCATAGCACTCCTCGGGTGAGCACATATCCCGTAAGTTGTGCGAGCAGTTCCCTTGCGCCTGTGTATATCGGTATGTCTCCGCAGCACCTTATTATGTCCGCAGCGTCTCCCGTCACGTGCTTTTGCTCGCACAGCATGGCTATAGGCTCATATCCGGCATCGAGCGCTACGCGTATCACTTTGGGGCTTTCGGCTATGAATACGCCTTTACGTTCGTCGGTGCGGTTGCGGAGCTGCGCCTCAGTGAGCGAGCTGAATATTTCCACGCCGGGGTGGGTGAGTGATGATATGTTTACTATGTTCATGGTTTTTGCATATTTTCTTGTCGTTCACGTCCGTCTGCTGCGTATCCATTCGTGCATTGACGGACATGTTCGGATGTGTCGCAAAGTTACGAATAAAAAGTAAGATTGCTTGACGCTTTTGTCATAATTTTGTGTTAATGCCGGCCGAAAACCCTTGTTGAGTGGAATAAATTCAGTATTTTTGTCAACCGTATACTTTCTTTATTCCGTGTGCGGCAATGTTTATTAAAGCAGTATTGATGTTGATTCATCGTGAAGTCTTTTTCGAGATAGTGCGTTTCGGCGTGGTCGGCGTGATTGTCACAGCCTTACATTACGGCATTTATTGGCTTCTTCATGATGTCATAAATGTAAACTTGGCCTATACCTTAGGCTATTTTATCAGTTTTGTGGTGAATTACGTCCTTTCCGCATGTTTTACGTTCAGGAAAAAGAAGTCGGTAAAAAACGGCATAGGATTTTTCGGAGCCCATGTGTTCAATTACCTTTTACAGATATGTTTGCTCAACCTGTTTATTTGGTTGGGAGTAAGTAAGGTGTTGGCTCCCGTTCCCGTTTACTGCATAGCCATACCCATTAATTTTATCATTGTCAGGTTCGTGTTTAGAAGGTTGGGATGATAATTTTTGTAAACAAGTTAGGCCGTATCCTGCATCTCAGGATACGGCCTAACTTGTCTCTTCCGGAAGTCAATCCTTAGGTTATCTTTGCCACCAGCGCTTCTTCTTCGGCGTGTCGTGATACGGAGTCTCTCCGCGTCTTTCCATCATGATGTCGTAATATGTCTTATGCTCTTTTATCATGCGGTAGATTGTCCCCCAGTCGGGCAGTCCCCCTATGTTGCGGTCGTCTATGAACAAGTCTACTTTCAACTTGCGCGAGAAATAGTTGTTGTTCTCTTTTCCGCGTTCTTCGGGGTAGTCTTTGTTGACCGCATAAAATTCCACTCCGCGCTCCTTGCACCAGTTTACCGCGTCGTCAAGAAGTTTACCCTCTCGTACCGACCAAAGAATCAGCTTATGCCGGTCGGCAATCAACGCTTTGAGAGTGTCGATCGCAAAAGGTATTTCTTGGCCTATTTCAGGATACATGTGCTCAACGATTGTTCCGTCAAAGTCAACAGCGATTGTCATAATTCCTTAATTGTATTTTTGGGATTAATGGTTATTTAATAAAATGCTTTATTGCCGGGGTATCAAGTAAAGCGATGTGTTCCGGTCAATGGTGGCGGAACACATCGCTCTTGTCGTCAGGATGTTATTTCTTAATAGAATTGTCGTCTTTCTTGCCGTAATGGCTGTTCGCATAGTCGCCGTAGCTGCCGTAGGCACCGTATGAACTGCCCTTGCCGTAGTGTCCGTACCTGCCGTACTTTCCGTATTTGCCGTAGCCGTAATAGTAGCCGTATTTCTTTTCGGACAGGTCTATACCATTTATGGCTATGCAGAGGTTCGGCAGTTTCTTTTCTTCCGCCAAGTTGTTGATGAGGCCGAAACTTGTCTTCGGCGTGTAGTCGGCGCGGCACATGTAGATGCTGATGTCCGCAAGTTTGCCTATCTGCAGCGTGTCGGTCACCAATCCTACGGGAGCCGTGTCGATCAGTACGTAGTCGTAATGCTGTTTTAAGGCAGTTATCACTTCCTCCAGTGCCGGACGTGACACAAGCTCAGCGGGGTTGGGCGGTATCGGACCAGCCATGAGCAGGTCAAGATTGTCGTTTACCTCAGACGGTAAAATCTGTGAGCGCACGTCTTCCCATTTAGGATGTTCCATCGTCAAGAGGCGTGTTATACCGTTCGTATAATTGTTTATCTTAAACAGCTCTGCAAGCCTCGGTTTACGTATGTCAAGGCCGACCAAGATTACTTTCTTTCCGAGCAATGCGAAACTTACGGCCAAGTTGGCGGCGGTGAACGTCTTGCCTTCACCTGAGGTTGACGAGGTGAAGAGTATGACGTTTTGTCCCTGTTTCAGCATGAACTGTATGTTTGTACGCATCGAGCGGAATATTTCTTCCATTTGGTTGTTTTGGTTCTCATGTACCACGATGTCTGCCCTCGACTTGGCGCTCTCGCTTGCTACAACGATGTCTGCAATGATTGGCAATTTCGTGAGGCTTGCTACATCCTCGTGGCCTTCAATCCTGTAGCGGAAGAAGTTGACTATGTACAGCACGCCTGAAGGAATGGCGATGCCGATGATCAGTGCGACGAGAAGTACGATCATGCCTTTCGGGCTGACCTTCTTGTCGAACTGCGGAAGCTCGATTAGTTTTGCTTTGTCTGCGGTTGCAGCGAGCGAGATTGAGTTTTCCTCACGCTTTTGCAGGAGCATAAGATACAGTCCTGACTTGACTTCCTGCTGCCTGCCGATTTGGGTCAGGATGCGTTCCTGCTCAGGAGCCTTGGTCACGTTCCTGTTATAAAGTCCCAATTGCTCTTTTATCGCGTCGCGCTGTATTTCCAAACCTTTGCGGGCCTGTTGCAATGCCTGCTGGATGCTTGCTTGCATGTCGTCCAATTGCGAAGTGAGCTCGGTCACAACGGGGCTGTTTTCCGATGCGGTGCGCAACAGGCGGTTGCGCTCAAGCGCGATTTTGTTATATTCGTTGATGAGTGATGTTGAAGCCTCGTCTTGCAAGCCTATGTTTGACGGGAGCACTTGGTGCTTGTTGCCCGGACGGTTGGCGAAGGTGATAAGACTTCCGATAAGAGATATCTGGGTGTTGGCCTCGTTCAGCTTCTGCTCGTATGTTGACGTGTTTTCAGAAGTTGTCATAGCGTCAAGCTGAAGCTCCATTAGCCTGTTTTCCCTCTTATAATTCTCGAGTGCTCCGTCAGTCGTTCCTAATTCCGCGTCTATCTTAGCCAAACGGTCGTTGATGAACTCTTCGGTGCGGATGGCTATCTCGTTCTTATCTTCGTTGGCCTGGCGGTTGTAGCAGGTTATTAATTGGTTGATATAATCCTTGCTCTTTGCAATACTATGCCCCTTTAATTGCAAATTGAATACTGACGAGGTCTTAGACGTCTGTTCTACAGACAGGTTTTCAATGTATGCGTGTGCCGTATTGATCGGTGAGTTAAGATAGACGATAAGAGTCTCTCCGTCTTCAAGGGTGTAACGGCTGTTCCTGGTCAACGTGATGTTACCGACCTGTGTACGTATTATGGCCGGCAGTCCCGTCAGTGTCTTCTTTATTTCAAAAGGTCCTGTTGAGGTGATCTCGTTCTCTGCAACATAATAAGTACCCTTGATGTTGTATTGGCCGTTCTCGTAGGTTATTTTCAGTTCAATGGGATTGTTGAGTTTATCAAGGTGCTCAAAGTCCATGTCGGCATTGATCGGCTGCTCTTTGTAGATGAGCTGTTTCTTCACGCTACCTTTTATATAATAGCTTGCATACAGCTTAAGGTCGCGTATGGCTTGTTCTGCAATGGTGGTTGACGTCAAGATTTCTTGCTCGTTTTCCACGCCGTAGTTGTTACTTATTATACCTAAGTTCGACATGCTCTCTAAAGCCTGCAATGCTCCTGCGCCTCCACCGCTGCGCTTGCTGTTTTCATCGTCTTTAATGAGAAGTTTTGCCGTGATGTTATAAACAGGCGTGGAATAGCGCAAGTACAAAAATCCTATACCGACGCAAATCAGTATTGACAGAAGGAACCATTTCCAATTGAGGATGAATGCGGTGTAAATCGTCTGGAAATTGAAAGACGATTGTTCTTCCGTTGTGTTCTGAAGCTCTTGGTTATTACTCAACTCGTTCATTATTTTTCGTTTTTGGCAGTATTGGTTGTTTCGGAAATCAAACTCATTAGGTATTTACCGTAATCGTTCTTAAGCATGGGTTGTGCTACTTCCTTGAGTTTAGCAGAGTCGATCCACCCTTGTTTGAACGCTATTTCTTCAAGGCACGCAATCTTTAACCCTTGGCGTTTCTCGATTACTTCTATAAACGTAGACGCTTCGCTAAGACTGTCATGGGTGCCGGTGTCAAGCCATGCGAAACCGCGCTGAAGCGTTTGCACTTTCAGCTTATTCTGCTTCAGGTATTCCTGATTGACCGATGTTATTTCAAGTTCTCCGCGCTTGCTCGGCTTTATGTTCTTGGCTATTTCCACGACGCTGTTCGGATAGAAGTATAAACCTACCACGGCATAATTGCTTTTGGGGGTTTGCGGTTTTTCTTCGATGCTTAAGCAGTTGCCTTTGTCGTCAAATTCGGCAACTCCGTAGCGTTCGGGATCGTTCACGTAATAACCGAAAACTGTGGCTTTCCTGTCATTCTCTGCGTTGGCAACGCTGCTCTTCAGCATGGCCGAGAGACCTGCTCCGTGGAAGATGTTGTCGCCCAAGACAAGGCAAACGCTGTCTTTCCCAATGAATTTCTCGCCGATGATGAATGCCTGTGCCAAACCGTCGGGTGACGGCTGCTCGGCATACTCGAAACGAACACCGAACTCCGTCCCGTCGCCAAGCAGACGCTTAAACCCGGGAAGGTCGTAAGGTGTTGATATTATCAGTATATCCTTTATTCCTGCAAGCATCAGGACGGATAAAGGATAGTATATCATCGGTTTGTCAAAAATCGGTATCAGCTGTTTGCTGATGCCTTTCGTGATCGGATACAGTCTTGTGCCTGAGCCTCCGGCAAGTACGATTCCTTTCATCTCATGTAGTTTTTTGTAATTTAACAGACTTCCTCATTTAAGCTGGATGCGTCTTGTTTTAATTTATGTTCTTGTGTATTATTTTTGTCTGGGGGACAATTTCGCATATTTCGTGCAAAGGTATAATAAAAATTGATAATAATCAAATTTTATTTTGATTTTCGGTCCATTTGATGTAATTTTGCACTTACAATTTTTAGGGGCGTATTCCCTTGAGTATTAACCATTGATTAAAATTATGCGATTTTTAAGTAAACTTTTTGGTAAAAACAATAACACGGAGCATAAGACTGGTGGAATGGAGGATTACATGACGCTTGTGCGTGTGTACTTGCAGGCCGCTATTGCTGAAAACGCCGGAATTACCAATTTGGCAATGTTGCCTGACTTGAGGATGTTTAAAACCACGTTGCATGTGCCGACGGTGAACAATAAGTTGGGCGTAGGCGAAAAGAAGCATTGTAAGAAGATGCTGCAAGACTTGTATAAGACTGACGACGGATTCTTTAAGGAGTTGGATCAGAGCATCCGTCGCAACTGCCGCAAAATGCAGGACGTGCAGACGTATCTTATTCAGTTCCAGAATTTTACGCAGGATGTCATGATGCTGATGGGTAATCTCATGAAGTTTAAGTTGCGTGTGCCGTCTTTTATGAAAAAGGCAATTTACAGCATGACGGGCAAGACCGTATCCGATATCTTCAATAAAAATGACTTTAAGGACGCAGGAGTCATGAAGACGGTCGTGGCGATACGAACTTATAATAAGCGTTTAGGGTTCAGCGAGAAATGGATTACTGATTTCGTGTACCAGGTAGTGATGCTTGCGAAGAAAGAGCCGCGCCCGAATGTTGAAGATCCGGAAAAGAAAAAGTGATTTGCATGAAAACGAACGCGTTGCGTAAAGCATTTGCAACGGTCGGAATTGTTGATTTTATTTAAAATCCGTTGAATATATTTTGTAATATAATGAAAATAGTCTAATTTTGTAGACAAAATCCTTGTAATGACTGACAATGACAAAATCTTGACGCTTTTCACGACCCGCGTAAGGCAGATGATTCTTCAATACAATGAGTTGAAGAAAGAGAATGAGGAGCTTTATGCGGCACTTGCCTCGCAAGAGGAGGAGCGGAAACGTCTAGAAGCAAGTCTGGAGCAGGCACGTAAGGATTACAGCAGCCTCAAGACGGCCAAGATGATGGAAATATGCGACGGAGACCTTGAGTCTGCAAAGCGAAGGTTGGCTGGTCTGATAAGAGAGGTTAACAAGTGTATCACGTTACTGAGCGGACGATGATTAAGGTGGCGATGGCAGCAGAGAACAACAAATTACATATAAGGTTACACGTTTACGATCATGAGATTCCGGTAACAATAATGCCGGAAGATGAGATTTATTGCCGCAATGCGGCCAAGCTCATAACTGAAAAGGTAAATTATTTGTCGAATATTTACAGGTCAAGTCGTAGCGAGAAAGACATCCTTTATATGGCGATGCTTGACATTGCCATAGGCTTTGAGCTTGAGAAGACAAATAACGACACCGAACCTTATAATGATATTCTCACAAGAATCACCGCTGAAATCGAGGACGCTTTAGGAGTGAAGGGCACTGTCCGTGAAAATGAAAAGTGAGAATATTAACATCAATAAAATAAGCAAATGATATTAAATATTATTATTGGCGCCGTCGCTCTCGTGTTAGGAGGGCTTGCGGGGTATTTTATTTTCAGGTATGTTATTACCGGGAAATACAAAGAGATGGTAAGTGCCGCCGAGAAAGAAGCGGACGTGTTGAAGGAAAAGAAGATGCTGGAAGTTAAGGAGAAATTCCTTAATAAGAAGTCCGAGCTTGAGAAAGAGGTGCAGAGCCGCAATCAGAAGATTCAGCAAAGCGAGAACCGTTTGAAGCAGCGCGAGATCTCATTAAATCAGCGTCAGGAGGAATTGGGCCGCAGGAAGCAGGATCTCGACCAGCAGCAGCAGCGTGTTGATAACGATAAAAAACTTCTGCAGATAAAGCAGGAAGAGCTTGACAAGATGCAGCTTCAGGAGCGTGAGAAGCTCGAAGAGCTCTCTGGCCTCAGTGCCGAGGAAGCGCGAAACCGCCTCGTGGAAAGCCTTAAGGACGAGGCCCGCACCAACGCCGCAAGCTATATCAACGAGATAATGGACGAGGCGAAGCTCAATGCCAACGCCCAGGCTAAGAAGATAGTGATACAGACCATACAGCGCGTGGCTACCGAGACAGCGATAGAAAATTCGGTAAGCGTGTTCCACATCGACAACGACGAGGTGAAAGGCCGTATCATCGGCCGCGAGGGCAGGAACATCAGGGCTTTGGAGGCTGCCACGGGCGTGGAGATCGTAGTAGACGACACCCCCGAAGCGATAGTAATCTCCGCGTTTGACCCTATAAGGCGTGAGGTGTGCCGCCTTGCCCTTCATCAGCTTGTGGCCGACGGCCGAATACATCCCGCGCGTATCGAGGAAGTCGTGGCTAAGGTGAAGAAACAACTTGACAACGAGATAATAGAGACGGGCAAGCGTACCGCCATAGACCTCGGCATACACGGCCTGCATCCTGAGCTTATACGAATCGTCGGGAAGATGAAATATCGCTCAAGTTACGGGCAGAACCTTTTGCAGCATGCACGCGAGACGGCGAACCTTTGCGCCGTAATGGCATCGGAGCTCGGCCTGAATCCGAAGAAGGCGAAGCGTGCCGGACTGCTGCACGACATAGGAAAGGTGCCCGACGAGGAAAGCGAACTGCCTCATGCCCTGTATGGAGCCAAGATAGCTGAGAAGTATAAGGAGAAACCCGACATCGTGAACGCTATCGGAGCCCATCATGACGAAATGGAGATGAACACCCTGCTTGCTCCCATCGTGCAGGTCTGCGACGCCATCAGCGGCGCCCGTCCGGGAGCACGTCGCGAGATAGTGGAGGCATACATCAAGCGTCTGAACGACCTTGAGGCCATAGCTATGAGCTATCCCGGCGTGACGAAGACGTATGCCATACAAGCCGGCCGCGAGCTTAGGGTCATCGTCGGAGCAGACAAGATGGACGATAAGGACACCGAGAAGCTGTCAGGCGAGATCGCCACGAAGATACAGAACGAGATGACTTATCCTGGACAGGTTAAGATCACCGTGATACGTGAGACACGTAGCGTGGCGTATGCTAAGTAGTTAAGAATAAGCTGTTTACGTAAACATTTGTAAAAGGCGTCGTTTCGCAGTGCGAAACGACGCCTTTTGCGTTGCCAAACGTGGCTTATTGCAGCCTGAAAGGTGACCTTATGCGCCGTTGGTCTGCGGCATTGGCCTAGGCGGATGTCATGCGCATGATAAAAATAAGCGTCAATCATGCGCTTTGTTGTTGATTCTTTTGTAATTTTGCGGCGTTAAAGCAATTATGTAAACGGACGTAATATATGGATGAACGGCAGAGAATACTCGATTTGAGAAAAGAGTTGCATGAGCATAATTATAAGTATTATGTATTAAACAGCCCTGGCATAAGCGATCAGGATTTCGACTTCATGATGCACGAGCTTCAGGAGCTTGAGGCCCGTCATCCGGAATTGGACGACCCCGATTCGCCCACCCGGCGCGTGGGCAGCGATATCAGTTCTGAGTTCAGGCAGGTGGCGCATAAGTATCCGATGTTGTCATTGGCCAATACGTACAGCGAGCAAGACGTAGCCGACTTTTACAACAGCGTAAGCAAAGGCTTGGGCGGAGAGGATTTTGAGATATGTTGCGAGATGAAGTACGACGGTCTGTCCATTTCGTTGACCTATGTCGACGGCAGGCTTGTCAGCGGAGTTACTCGCGGCGACGGCGTTCATGGCGACGACGTTACGGCCAACGTCAGGACGATAAGGAGCATTCCGCTCGTCTTGAAGGACGGCGACTGGCCGCGTGAGTTTGAGATACGCGGCGAAGTGCTTATGCCGTGGACGGTGTTCGAGCGTCTTAACGCAGAGCGCGAGGCGGCGGAGGAGCCTCTGTTCGCCAATCCGCGCAATGCCGCCAGCGGCACGCTGAAGAGTCTTAACCCTGCGCTCGTTGCCGGCAGGCATCTTGACGCCTACCTGTATTACCTGCTGGGCGACGAGCTTCCTGGCGACGGGCATTATGAGAACCTGATGAAGGTGAGGCAGTGGGGCTTCAAGGTGAGCGAAGGCATGCGCAAGGTGAAGACCCTACAGGAGATATACGACTTTATAAATTATTGGGATACGGAGCGTAAGAACCTGCCCGTGGCTACCGACGGCATAGTGCTTAAGGTGAACTCGCTGCGCCAGCAGCGGGCGTTAGGCTACACGGCGAAAAGCCCGCGCTGGGCGATAGCCTATAAGTTTAAGGCCGAGCGTGAGCTTACACGGCTTAACGAGGTTACCTATCAGGTGGGCCGCACCGGACAGATTACCCCCGTGGCCAACATGGAACCTGTGCGCCTGGCCGGCACGACGGTAAGGCGCGCTACGTTGAACAACGAAGACTTCATACGCAGTCTCGACTTGCATGAAGGCGATTACGTGTACGTAGAGAAGGGAGGCGAGATCATTCCGAAGATAGTCGGCGTGGACGCGTCGCGCCGCGAAGCCGGGGCCGAGCCTGTAAGGTTCGTCACCCATTGCCCTGAATGCGGCACGGAGCTTGTAAGATACGAGGGCGAGGCCGCCCATTATTGTCCTAACGACGCAGGATGTCCGCCCCAAATCAAGGGCAGGATAGAGCATTTCATATCACGGCGGGCCATGAACATCGACAGCCTCGGCCCGGAGACCGTAGACGAGTATTACCGTCGCGGACTTATTCACGACATCGCCGATTTGTACGACATTAAGATCAGCCAGATCAACGGCGACGGCACCCGTCAAAAGTCGGCTCAAAAGGTGGTCGACGGAATCAAGGCTTCGACGCAGGTGCCGTTCGAGCGCGTAGTGTTCGCTTTGGGGATACGCTTCGTGGGTGAGACTTCCGCCCGGCTTTTGGCCCGCAGGTTTAAGAACATCGACAATCTTTCGAACGCCACGTTGCAGGAACTTACCGATATCGACGGCGTAGGTGAAGCGACGGCTAAGAGCGTGATATCATATTTCCATAATCCCGCAAACCTTGAGATCGTAGAGCGTTTGCGCTCTTACGGCGTGCGCATGTCGTTAGACGAAGACCGCATGCAGGCGGCAGGCACTGCGCTTGCCGGCAAGAGCATCGTGATCAGCGGCGTATTCGCGAAGCACAGCCGTGACGAATACAAGCGCATCATCGAGGACAACGGCGGCAAAAACGTAGGCAGCATAAGCGGCAAGACCTCTTTCATATTGGCCGGCGACAACATGGGGCCGTCGAAGCTGCAGAAGGCAGAGAAGCTCGGCATCCCTATCATAGACGAAGACACGTTTTTGGGGATGATAGGGCAGTAGGGCGATGTCCCGCGGTCGTCATTAGCGTAAGTATGTTGTCGGCTGCCGGGCATTTGTCGGCGTCTACGTTTTGCAATGACGTGTAAAATGAGTAATTTTGCAGCATGATTTACCCGAAGACTTTTGAAAGCAAGATAGGCTTCGACGAGATACGCAGCCTGTTGCGCGAGCGTTGCCTCAGCCCGTTGGGCAAGGAGAAGGTTGACGAGCTGGTGGCCGGCACCGACGCCGCCGAGATAAACGAGCGGCTGGCGCAGGTGCGCGAGTTCCGCCGCTTGCAGGAGGAGGCCGACGACTTCCCTATGCAATACTTCTTCGACGTGCGACAGGCGGTAAGCCGCCTGCGCCTCGAAGGCACCCACTTAGACGAAGGCGAGCTGTTCGACCTCAAGCGGTCGCTCGACACGATATGCAGCATCGTCGGCTACCTTAACCGAGGCGACGGCGCCGACGACGATGACGGCGGCGCAGAGTCGTCGCCATACCCGGCACTCCGCCGCCTTACCGACGGCGTGGCTACCTTTCCGCAGCTCGTTGAGGCCATAGACCGCATACTTGACAAGTTCGGACGGATAAAAGACAGCGCCTCCACCCAGCTTGCCGCCATACGCCGCGAGCTTGCGCGCACCGAGGGCGGCATATCGCGCACGCTCTACGGCATTCTGCGCTCGGCGCAGAGCGAAGGCCTTGTGGATAAGGACGTTACCCCGGCCATACGCGACGGCCGCCTGGTGATACCCGTAACGCAGGGGCTGAAACGCCGCATACGCGGAATAGTGCACGACGAGTCTGCATCGGGCAAGACCGTATTCATAGAGCCGGCCGAAGTGGTAGAGGCCAACAACAGGATAAGAGAGCTCGAGGCCGACGAGCGGCGCGAGATCATAAGGATACTGACCGAGTTCGCCGATAAGGTGCGCCCCCACGTGAGGCCGATATTGGCGTCATACGGTTTCCTTGCCGCCATCGACCTTATCAACGCCAAGGCCTCGCTCGCAAGGCTTATCGACGGAATCGAGCCCGACGTTGAGCCGTATCCCTACATTGACTGGATACAGGCCGCCCACCCGCTGCTGAAACTCTCGCTCGGCAAGCAAGGCAAGAGCGTGGTGCCGCTCGACATAACGCTGACGCAAGCAGGGCGCATACTCATCATATCCGGTCCCAACGCCGGCGGCAAGTCGGTATGCCTCAAGACGGTGGGCCTCGTGCAGTACATGCTGCAGTGCGGCCTGTCCGTACCTATGGGCGAACGCTCACATACGGGCGTGTTCGGCAACATATTCATCGACATAGGCGACGAGCAAAGCATAGAGAACGACCTCAGCACGTACTCGAGCCACCTGACGAACATGAAGCAGATGATGCGCCACGCCGACGGCTCCACGCTGCTGCTCATCGACGAGTTCGGCACCGGCACCGAGCCCCAGATAGGCGGAGCCATAGCCGAGGCCGTGCTCAAGCAGTTTTGTCGGCGCGGTGCCTACGGCGTGATAACCACCCACTACCAAAACCTAAAGCACTTCGCCGACGCCCACGAGGGCGTGGCCAACGGCGCGATGCTCTACGACCGCCGCGAGATGCGCCCCCTGT
This sequence comes from uncultured Prevotella sp., assembly GCA_944319945.1. Taxonomy (GTDB): domain Bacteria; phylum Bacteroidota; class Bacteroidia; order Bacteroidales; family Bacteroidaceae; genus Prevotella. Next base: position 17,147 of record CALUFN010000024.1, on the reverse strand, counting down.
TCCAGCTCTCGATAGGCAGGCCGGGCAGCTCGTTCGCCATAGAGATAGCCCGAAAGACAGGGCTGCCCGAAGAAGTAATAAACGACGCCGCCGTCATCGTTGGCAGCGACTATATACAGAGCGACAAGTACCTGCAAGACATCGTGCGCGACAAACGCTACTGGGAAAGCAAGCGCCAAGCCATACACCAGCGCGAAAAGAGCCTCGAGCAGACCATAGCGCGCTACGAGAACGAGGTGCGCTCTCTCGAACAGAGCCGCAAGGAAATAATCGGCAAGGCCAAGCGGCAGGCCGAAGAGCTGCTCGGCGAGAGCAACCGCATGATAGAAAAGACAATAAGGGAGATACGCGAGAGCCAGGCCGAGAAAGCCGAGACCAAGAAGATACGCGAAGAACTCGAGGCCTTCAAGGCCGGAGTGAAAGACATCGACACCGCCGCCGACGACGGCGACGGCGACGGCGACGGCGACGGCGAACTGATAGCCCGTAAGATGCGCCAAATACAAGAGCGCAAGGCACGCCGCGAGCAACGGAAACGGGAAAGGGAAGCCTCTCCTCAACCCTCTCTCGCAGGGAGGGGGCAAAGCGGCACCACTCCTCCCCACGTGGGAGGCCGGGAGGGGCTCGCCCCCGGCGACACCGTGCGCATAAAGGGCCTTACGGCCGTAGGCCGGATAGAGTCCGTAGACGGAAAGACGGCCACCGTGATATTCGGCGACATGCGCACCAAGATGCGCGCCGAGCGGCTTGAGCGCGCCGACGCACCTAAGCGGGAGGAGCCTAAGGCATACGCCGCCGTCAGCCGGCAGACGCGCGAAGCGATAGACAACCGCAAGCTCGCCTTCAAGCAAGACCTCGACGTGCGCGGCATGCGCGGCGACGAGGCCGTAACCGCCGTAACTTACTTCATCGACGACGCCTTGCTCGTAGGCATGCCCCGCGTGCGCATACTCCACGGCACAGGCTCGGGCATACTGCGCCGGCTCATCCGCCAATACCTCGCCACCGTGCCCGCCGTAACGTCGTTCCGCGACGAGCACGTACAGTTCGGCGGAGCCGGGATCACCGTGGTAGAGCTGGGCTAAAAGTAAAAAGGTAAAAAAGTAAAAAGTAAGACCGCAATGCACTCGGATTGACTTAACGCCGACCTTCGTTTCTTCACTTTCACCTTTTTACCTTTTAACCTTTTTACCTTTTAACCCTTTCACCTTTTAACCCTTTCACCCTTCACTTAACATATATTTCCTCGGCGGTACGCCAGTGGCGGCCTTGAAGTATTTGGCGAAAAACGAAGGGTTGGCGAAGCCGAGCATGTCGCTGACCTGTTGGACGGTGTACAGCCTTGTCCGCAAAAGAGCCTTAGCCTCAAGCACTACGCGCCCCCTTATCCAATCGCCTGCGAAGCGTCCGCTCGCTTGGCGCACCACGGCCGAGAGGTATTTCGGCGTGACGCACATCTTGCCGGCGTAAAACGACACGCTGCGCTGCCCGGCGTAATGGCGCTGCACCAAGTGGAGGTACCGCTCGAACAGCTGCTGTCGGCGGCCTGCCGGCTTGCCGCCGGCGCCGCTATCCTCGTAATCGCACATCCATTGGTAACCGTAACAGAACAACACCTGCATGTATCCGCCGAGAGCCTCGCGCTTGAAGCGGAATCCGTTGCGCTCAAACGTCATACGCATGGCCTTGTACAAGACAAGCGCAACGCCCATCTCTTCAGCCGAAACGCGTATCAACGAATCGGCCGACAAATACTTCATTATTGGAATGGAGAAAGCCGGATCAGCCGCGTCGCCGTAACTATTACCCGAATAAGCGATTACGGCTAAACGGCAATCGTCGCCGAACTCGAGACATTCTCCTATCGAACCGGGCAACACAACGAGAACTACGTTCTTTTCAAGACGAAAATCCCGCAAGTTCACCCTTACGCGCATCACGCCTTCCGTACACAGCAACATCATCGTAAAATTGATTTTAAAAGGACGGCCCGCCTTTACGAAAGCCTCTATATCTTCATGGTTCGGCGGCAGGCCGAAGTTGTCGTCGAGCATGAACTCATTGTTAAACACCAACGTGCGCCCCGTTACCGGCAACATCGACATATACAAATTATCAAACGCAGCTACTGTTTTCATAAAAATCCACTTTCATATGCAGAGGTAATGCAAGCAAGAGGGAAGATTGTTTACTTTAAAACTTCCCCGAGCACAGCTTGTTTTATGCAAAAATAGACATTTCATACAAAAATTGCAATAATATTCGTCCTGAAATGCCTGCATATTCATCCTTTAGAATATTTTGTAAGCTGATCGGATTGTAGAATTGGACAATAAACCGAGTAACTTTGCAGCATCAAAAAACAATCGGATATGAAGAGCGGACTTATCATCTTGGCAATACTGTCGTGCCTGCTTTGCGGATGCAATGGCAGGCAGCCGTTAAAAGCATCGGTGCACAGTATTATGACCACCCGACCTGTAAGAAACAGCGAGGAAAGCACGAAACGATTTACGGGAATAGTGAAAGAGGCGAAAGAAATAAACCTCGGTTTCAAGACACCCGGACAAATCAAACGTATAGCCGTAAAAGAGGGCGGCTACGTAAGGCGTGGCCAACTGATAGCTACGCTCGACAACGCCGACTACAAGCTCGGAGTAGATGCCCTGCAAGCACAATACGACCAATTGGCTAACGAAACGAAGCGCCTCGAAATATTATATAAGGGCAAAAGCATATCAACCAACGACTACGAAAAAGCGCTTGCAGGACTGAAACAGGTAAGGATTAAGTTGCAGACGAATAAAAACAAACTAAACTACACACGACTCTACGCGCCGACGGCTGGCTACGTAGACAAGGTGAACTTTGACGAAGCCGAAATGGTCGACGCTGGGATGCCTGTGATAACCCTGCTCGACACAAGCGGTAAGGAAGTGGAAGTGGACATTCCGGCCGACTTGTATCTCGACAATAAAAACATTATCAGCGTGATGTGTTGTCCTTTATACGGTGGCGAGCCTTTGCCGATGCGTATAATAAGCATCACGCCGAAAGCCGACGCCACGCAACTTTACAAGATGCGGCTCGCCTTTGCAAACAAACCAGCCGAGCAGCTCACCGGCGGAATGAACATAGGCATAGAGGTAAGAATGGCGGCACCAGGTTCAGGCGACACGTTTGCAATTCCGTTACACTCGGTGTTCCAAGAGAAGGGCACAACTTATGTATGGACGGTAAACGAACAGTCTGTCGTGAATAAACGCAAAGTAACCGTAAACGGCATTGACGCGTCGGGCAACGCCGTTGTCACGTCGGGACTTGACGGCGGCGAACGCATAGTGAAAGCTGGAGTCAACGCATTGCATGAAGGTGAAAAGGTAAAAGTAATCGACGAAGGTTCAAAGACAAACGTAGGAGGCCTGTTATGACGAAGATAACCGAATTTTTCATGCGCCGCACCACGCTGTTTTGGTCGGTCGTGGTCGGCATCATCATCGCCGGAGCAATAGCATTCGCCCAAATGCCGAAACTTGAAGATCCGGTCGTAGCCGTAAAGCAGGCTATGGTGGCCGTGCCATATCCTGGAGCCGGTGCCCACGAGGTGAGCTGAAGGTGGCTTTGCCTATGGAAGATGCGTTGAGGACGCTGCCTGACGTCAAGGAAATAAAGGCCGAATGCAGCGACGGCATGGCCACGTTCACTGTAGAGTTCCTTATGACAGTTCCGCTTGAAAACCTCGAACAACACTTCGACCTTCTGCGCCGTAAGGTAAACGACATGGCCGCATCGCTTCCTCAAGGATGTTACACGCCCGTCGTAATCGACGACATAATGGATGTTTACGGCATATTCTATGCCTTCACGGGCGATGGCTACACATATCCTGAACTGTATAAATACGCCAAGATGATACGCCGTGAACTGCTCACCGTCAAAGGTGTGAAAAGAGCGAACATTGTAGGCAACCGCAACGAAGTTGTAAATATCACCATACCTCGTGAATATATCTTGCGCAACGGCATAATACCGACACAGATAATGTCGGCACTCAACAATGCCAGAAAGACAGTAAACGCCGGCAATTATTCGATTGACGGCGACAGGCTGCGCATCGGCGTGTCAGGAGTTGTCAAGGACGAAAAAGACATAAGCGACATTATCATAAATACGGCTGACGGCAAACAATTGCGTTTGGGCGACATTGCGAATATAGAGCGCAGTTACGCAGAGCCGCAACGCAACGGATTTTTCGTTGAAGGCAAACCTGCGTTGGCTATCTGCCTGGCTATGGAGGATGACGCCATCGTACCAGACGTAGGCAAACTCGTCGACGAAAAACTGGCTGAAGCGATGAAACGTGTACCCTTAGGAATGGAAACCGAGAAAATCTTCTTCCAACCCGACAAAGTGGACGAAGCGATAAACTCGTTTATGATAAACCTTGTAGAATCTGTTGTAATCGTCATCCTCGTACTGATTTTTACAATGGGGCTATGTAGTGGCGTAATAATAGGCTTCGGGCTAATCCTCACCATAGCCTTGTCGTTTCCTATCCTGTTGGTCTGCGGTACGACACTTCAACGCATATCGCTTGGTGCGTTTATCGTGGCGATGGGCATGCTCGTAGACAACGCCATCGTTATAATGGACGGGATATTGATAGACAAGTAGCGTGGACTCGGGCCGAAGACTTACCTATACCGCATAGGGCGCAACACGGCGATGCCGCTGCTTGGGGCGACGGTTATCGCCGCGTCGACATTCGTCTGTATCTACCTTTGTCCGGGTTCGGTCGGCGAATACGCCAGTGATCTGTTCCTCGTGTTGTGTGTCAGCCTGTTAATCAGTTGGGTGCTTGTATTGATCCAAGTGCCGGTGTGTGCCAAGTCGTGGCTTCCGGTAAGGGAGTCGAAGAAGAAGGTTGATAGAGTGATGAACTCACCGGTACACCGCTTCGTCCGCCACACGATAGCAATACTGATTGCCAACCGAAAGCTGACAATATTCGTAGCCGTCGGCGTACTCTTATTGTGTATATTCGGATTCACTAAAGTGAAAAACCTGTTCTTCCCCGATTTCGATTACAAGCAGTTCGTCGTTGAATATTACCTGCCTGCGTAGAGCGGTCCGGACAGGGTGAAAAATGACTTGCTTGAAATAAGCAATATGTTGGAGAAAAAAACCTGAAGTAGAACGCGTCGCAGCAAGCATGGGCAGTGCCCCGGCACGCTATTGCCTCGTTCGTCCGATGACGGCCGGAGGAGACTGCTACGGCGAACTGATGGTAGACTGCAAGGACTACGAAACCGTTATGAAGCAGATTCCGAAGATAAGGGAACAGCTGCGCGAAAAGTATCCCGACGCTTATATACGGATACGCAAATACAACTTCTCAATAGACACGTCGCATACGGTGGAAGTAGAGTTCAGCGGTCCCGACCCGGCAATGCTGCGTGACCTTAGCCGTCAGGCCGAAGAAATAATGCGTAGCTGTCAATACGTTGACCCGTACTCAGTTGAAAACAATTGGAAATCACACGGCAAGGTACTCGTGGCCGACTACAATCGTCCCTGGGCTTTGCATGCAGGCATAGAGCGTAGCGATGTCGGCAATGCACTTATGGCCGCCACTGACGGACTGCCCGTAGGCGTGATTAACGACCAAGATCGCCAAGTAATGGTGAATCTTAACGTGCGCAATGCAGACGGCAGCCGTATAAAGGACTTGGACTGCATACCCGTATGGAGCACGTTGAACGTTCACCTGTCTGGCGATGCGCTGCGAACGGTTGCCACCGGAGGCGGAAGCATCGGCGAGATGAAAGACGAGATGATGAGAAGCGTACCTCTAAGCTCTGTTACGGACGGTGTTGGACTTTCTTGGGACGAAAACGTTGTGCTCAGGGTGAACGGCCAACGTGCCATCGAAGCCGAATGCGATCCCAATACTGACTTATATGAAGCTACGCCGGCAAAAGTGGTGTCCGAGATAAAAGAACAAATCGAAGCCATCGCATTGCCTGATGGCTACAAGATGAAATGGATTGGTGAAAGCGAACTTCAAGACGAAGCGATAGGCGGACTAATGGAATACGTGCCGATAACAATCTTCATCGTGTTGTTGGCCCTGTTGCTGTTGTTCAACAACTGGAAGAAGGTAATCTTGATACTTATGTGTTTCCCGTTCGTGTTCTGCGGAATAACTCCTGCGCTGCTCGCTTTCCGCAAGCCGTTTACGTTCATGCCCATTATCGGCGTTATGGGACTTGTAGGTATGATGGTGAAAAACGCGATCGTGCTCGTTGACGAGATAAACCGTCTGCAGACGGAAGAACATAAGTCTGCTTACACGGCCGTCATCGAAGCTACTGTATCCCGCGTGCGCCCCGTACTGATGGCCTCGCTAACCACCATAGTCGGCATGATACCGTTATTGGGCGACCCTATGTACGGTTCAATGGCGATAACAATAATGGGCGGACTAACAATCGGCACGATAATTACGTTGCTTCTCCTTCCGCTATTCTATAGCGCACTGTTTAAAATTAAAGCAGACGAGTGAATAAGCTGACAAGGCTATAATCTCCTTGTTTACCCATCTGCTGAAATCTCCTTGTTTACCCATCTGCTGAAAATATAAAGAGATATGGACAAACGAATATTACTTTACATCACCGCCTTTTGCATCGTAACCACCGTAAAGGCGCAAGAAACGTTACACTTGTCGATAAACGACTGCCGCAGCATGGCCGTTGCCCACGATGAAGACCTACTGCGTGCAGACAACGCCGTGAAGTAGGCTGAGGCAGACAAAGGTGTGGCTATGGCCGCTTACTTGCCCAAAATAAGTTCTTCGGTGACGGGAGCATACATTGCCCCGAACATCGACATGATGGGCATGCAGTTGCAAATGCGCGGCATGTATATGGCCGGGATCACCCTGACCCAGCCCATTTATGCCGGAGGCAGGATACGAGCGGGCAAACGCCTTGCCGAGATAGGATGTGAAAGCAGCATAGAGAACTACCGAAAAACGAAAATGCAAGTGGTGGCCGATGCCGACATAGCCTATTGGAGCCTCATCGCCGTAAAATGGAAAGTAAGGATGCTACGCGCATATAAGGCGCAGATGGACACGCTCTACCGCCAGACGCAAACGGGCCTCGACGCAGGCATGGCCACCGACAACGATCTACTGCGCGTGCAGGCAAAGCAAAGTGAGATAAATTACCAACTAAACAAGGCTGAGAGTGGTGCCGAACTGTGCAACATGTCGTTGTGTAGCGTGATAGGATGCAGCGTGGACACACGAATCGTCCCTACTGACACGATTATCACTACGCAGCCACCTTCCGGCCTTAGTGCCGACATCACCCTGCGCCCAGAACTTGGTTTGCTCGGGCTGCAAGTAAAAGCCGCCGAACATCAAGTAAAGATGGCGCGCGCCGAAATATTGCCAACCGTCGGCTTGTCGGCCAATTACTCTTACTACGGCAACATCAAGTTGAACGGCATGACGGCAGATGCCGCCGGTAACGCAGTGCCGTTCACGCAAAACTACAAAGACGACATTCTCGTCGTAATGGCATCGGTAAGCATACCTGTATTTAACTGGGGCTCAGGCTTAAAGAAAATAAGAAAGGCGAAAATCGAGGCTGACAACGCAAGGCTCAGCCTGCAGAAAACCGAACGCCTGTTGAGGCTTGAGGTAGAACAAGCAATAACAAATCTGAACAATGCTCACAAACTTGTAAGCACGGCATGTATAGGGTTAAAGCAGGCGGAAGCTAACCTCCGCCAAGAGCGCATCAGCTACGCCGCCGGCCTGTGTCCACTCTCCGACCTGATGGATGCTCAGTCGCAATGGTTACGGGCACAAAGCAGTCTGATTGAGGCGCTGACCGGATATAAGATTTATGAAACGGAATACCTGAAGGCTACGGGGAGGCTACCGCTTGATTAGCCGTAGCCCCCGTAGCCTTGCCTTGTAGCCGCTCCGTGAAAGGCGGCGCCGCGACGCCCTTACCTTGTAACTACGTCTACGGGCACGTTGAATATCTTGGCCACCTTGAGTATCGTGTCAATGTGGCGGCCCGTGGCGGCGGCGAAGTGGTGGGTGGGGCCGCACTCGCTCCAGCGCGTAACGAAGTCGCGCGCGCCGCACGTGAAGCGCGTGCGCATGTTGGTGTCGCCGAACGAGAGCGTCTTTCCGGGTTCGTTTACGCCCTCGGCCGCTACGAACTTGAAGCGGCCGTCGCCGTCTTGCGTGATCGCGAGATAGGTGACGGGGCCCAAGTATGGATAGAACTGCGTGAGGTATCCGCCGCCGGTCTTGCCGTGGAACACTTTCACGATCTTCATCGTCGGCTTCTTGTCGGATATGTCGGCGTCGCCCGAGCCGCTGTGGCCTATGATGGCGATGTCGTCGTTGAAGTCGATCGAGTACATCTCGGCCAGCTGCCCAGTGCCCGATATGGTCTTCATTATGCTCATGGCCATGGCCACCTTCATGTCGCCCTCTACGGCGCAGGCCGTGCCTTGCTTGATGAGCATCGAGAAGGCGGGGATGAGCATCGAGTCGAGCACGCCGGCCTTGCCTTGGGCGTAGCCGTCGTAATGCGACGCGATGAGGCCGAGCCGCTCGTCTTTCACCCACCGCTCGAAGGCTACTACGTATTTGGCCATCTCCCAAACTTCCTCTATGCTGCCGCCGCCCTCGATGTCGAAGGTGTCGAGTATGTCTTGGGCCTTAGCGCGGACGGCTTCTTCGTCCGTGATGTCGTCGGCTATGGCCCACATCTTCTCCCAGTCAAACTGCTTCGTGTAGAGGTGCATGCGGCGGTAAAGGTTTGACTCGTCGATATACAAGTCCATCATTCCGGGATACGGGCGGCCTATTTGGGCGATGTTGGTGTCGCGGAAGCGCCTTCTCGTCTGGGCCGCGCGGCACCAGTCGTCGATCTCTGCCTGCACCTGCGGGTCGCCGCCTTCTACTACTCCCGTGATCACGGCGTGGCGCTTGCCGTAGCGTTCAAGGTCGGCCACCATCTCACCCACGGCACCGCAGGCATAGCCTTCGCCCAGCCAAGAGGCTATGTCTGTATGGCCGTAGTCGAGGGCCTTGAGCTTCTGGATGTTTACGAGCACTACGGGCACGTCAAGATCCTTGACGGCCGGGAGCATGTTGTAAGACGTGGCGTAGGTGAGCAGCTGCATCATTACGATGTCTACGTCGGCGGCGCGGAACTTGTCGCCTGCCGCCTGCGACTGCTCTTTGGTGGTAACCAGGCCTCCGTCGATTATCTCAACCGTATCCGGAATCATCTTCTTGAAAACCTCGTATTGGGCCTCGAACTCGGGCACCAACGACGGGAATTGGGGCAGGTATGCGCCCAGGGCGATTGAAAATACGCCCACTCTTGCTTTAGTGTTTACTAACATGGTCTGTCTTTTTTATTTTGTAATTAATTTACCGGCGTGCGTCCGTTGTCTCCCGTACATGCGCGGAGCCGACGGCTGCTTACGAGATCAGCGCGCGAATGCGGACGAACGTTTTGTCTGCCGTAATATTCATATTTGCGCTTTTCATCCATAAGTATCGACGGAAACAAGTCGTGTATGTACTCTTGATTTTCGGAATTTAAAGAATTTAGAGAAGTTAAAGAAGTTAAAGCCATTACCTTTTTCGGAATTTAGAGAAGTTAAAGCCAAATGCCTTGTCTGAATGGGACAGGACTTTTGGCTTTAACTTCTCTAAATTCAAAAGTGTAAAATATGTTAACGCAGGTTTAGTTTCGGCCTGATATTACGTTTATGTAAGTAACAAGGCTATTCATGAAACAGGCAGAGTTTGAAAATATTGCGTCACGCTTAAGGCGGAAGGCCGTGTCTACGGCTGTGGCCGTGCTGTCGGATTGCGACGGGGCGGAGGACATCGCGCAAGAGGTGATGCTGAAGCTATGGACCCTGCGCGACGAGCTCAACGGGGAAGCCCACGCCGAAAGGTTGGCGGCATGCATGGCCAAAAACATGTCGATAGATCGGACGAGAAAGTGCCGCACGGTAGGTCTGGACGCCGGCGGGAAGCTGATAGACGAGAAACTGGTGGCCCCCGACACGGCCCTTGAAGAGCTGGAAGACATGAAATGGCTGGAACGGCGGCTCGCCGGGCTGCCTTCGGCCGAGTATAAGATATTACGCTTGAGGCAGGTGGAGATGAAGACGGCCGACGAGATAGCGCGCATGCTCGGCATAGGGAAAAGCTCGGTGGCGACGATCCTGTCGAGGGCGAGGCGTAAGATACTTGACGATATAAGGAAAAGACAACGATAAGACGTATGGACAAGAAAATCAGGATGTTGACGGAACGCTTCATGGCGGGGCGGACTACTATCGAGGAGGAGCGCCTGCTGGCTGAATATTTCCGCACGCACGAGGTCGGTGGGGAGTGGAGCGCGTATAAGGAGATGTTCGCTTGGTTTGACGAGGACATGCCCCTTGCCGACGGCCGGGCCGCCCCGGGCGTGGAGGACGCGCCGGCCGGCGCCTCGGCGGGCCGCTTGCGGGCCAAGAGAATATGGATCTATGCCGCGGCTGCGGTCGCCGCAGTAGTGCTGCTCGTAACGGTGTGGCCGGGAGGAGGCCGTCCGACGGCGGAGGAAGACGCTCCCCTACAAGAGGCTTCGCACGGCGGAGTGGCAGCAGCCTACGCCCCGGACACCGCCGTGACGGATACCGCCGCCACCGAGGCGGTGAAAAGCACGGGCTCGAAGAGGAAGCGGACGTATCGCATGAGAAAGGACGCTTACCGGATAATGCCGCCGAAGACGTATCTCGCCGAGAAGATGAAAGACTCGGCCTTCGTGGCTAAGGCCGACATTCTGGCCGAGGAGAGGCTCAGGGAGATATACGAGGCGGTGAAAGACTCTATGGACATGCTCGAAGAGCAATACATCCGAATGGAGCGAAGCATAGACACTTACGTCACCGCCCTTGACGATTACGACGATGAGGAGTACTATTAACCGTAAAAATACATAAGCGATATGAAAACAGCAAAATTATTCTACTTAGTGCTGCTGTGCGCGGTGTTGCCGACCGCAGCCCAAGCGCAGAAAAACCTGATAAAGGCCATCGACGATTTCGTAAGCGACGACAAGGTGGCCGAGTACGTAAAGGTGAACTCGTCAGTAGAGAAAAACGGCGAAGGCGACGAGACCGTCTCGTACATCTACCAGTACAGGTTTGAGATGTCCGCAACCCTTCTCGGCAAGCTTGACAGGGTGATCGAGGCTTTCGAGCGTGACACGGACGAAGCCTATAACGTATTGGCGAGAGACGAAGGCATCAGCAACAACGTGCTCGTCAACGTGTCATACGGGAAAGACCTGGACAAGAGCATCAGCTACGGCTCGTATTTAGACCGTAACTATAGGATAATGCTCGTAAGAGACAAGCAAGACACTCTGAAAAGATACTGCTACGCCGTAACGTGGCACGTTGACAAGGAGAACAACATGCTGGCGGGCTCGTTGGACAAAATCTACGGGCAAGACCCGCAGAAGCCGCGCGGACTTAACGACGGTTTCTCCGTTTCTATTGGCTTGGACGGGTCTCTGAAGAGCGGGTATGACGCCCTGAGACGTTTCAGCCTGCTGCGCTCGGCGTATAAGTCGGCCTTGAAAGAGCATGCCGACCTGGCGCTGCGCAGCGGTCTGGCGAACAAGATAATAGAATTGTGCAAGGAGGCGAAGAAGTTGAAACTCAGCGAAAATGAAAAGGTGATACTCTACCGGGGCGTAAAAGACCTTGAGGCAATCACGGCGGACGAATACCTGAAAGACCTGCTCAAGCTGGCAAGGCTTGAACTGTATTGACAATCCATGTACTTTAATTTATAAATAGGTAATGCCGGCAAGCCGTGTGCGGATAATCCGTAACGCGGCTTGTTTTATGCATGTATGCATCGGGCGAAATCCAAGAGGTTACCTTTCGCAGCGTGAAAGGTAACCTTCTGCCGTGTAACAGGCCGCCTTTTGCGAGGCAAAAGGTAACCTTTGGGAAAACATGGTTGCCGAACCTGAAAATGAGCCGACGGCGAGCGGCGTTTTCGATACTATTTTGTATATTTGCGGACTGAAATCATTAATAATATAATAGGAATGAAAGTCTTACTGCTTAACGGAAGTCCCCATGCTAAGGGGAACACTTACATAGCCTTGACGGAGGCGGCCAAAGCGCTCGAGTCAAACGGCGTGGAAACCGAAATAGTGTCGATCGGTACGAAAGCCGTGCAAGGCTGCATAGCCTGCGGCCGCTGCATGGAGCGGGGGAGGTGCGTGTTCGACGACGGCCTGTACGCTACAGTGGTGGATAAGCTCGCCACGGCCGACGGCCTGATAGTAGGTTCGCCCGTATATTACGCAGGCCCCAACGGCTCGCTATGCGCCCTGCTCGACAGGCTTTTCTATTCGGCCTCGGCCCTGCTGCAGAACAAGCCTGCGGCCTCGGTGGCTGTATGCCGCAGGGGAGGAGCCAGCGCCACGTTTGACAGGCTTAACAAATACTTCATGATGAGCAACATGCCCGTGGTAAGCTCGCAATACTGGAACAGTGTGCACGGCCTCGTGCCGGGCGAAGCCTCGCAAGATGCCGAAGGGCTGCAGACGATGCGCACGCTCGGCAACAACATGGCTTGGATGCTTAAGAGCCTGAAGGCCGGCAACGTGCCCGTGCCCGGGCGCGAGCCGCGGATATTCACGAGCTTTATAAGATGACGACATCCTACCGTCGCTAACATCAATGAGAAGGATAATACTTGTAACCGGCGGACAACGCTCGGGCAAGAGCGTGTACGCCGAAAGGCTCGCCCTCGAGCTGTCGCCCAATCCCGTCTATGTGGCCACGGCCCACGTGTGGGACGACGAGTTTGCCAGGCGCGTGGCCCGCCACAAGCAGAGGCGGGGCCCGCAGTGGGAAAACATCGAGGAAGAAAAGCTGCTCAGCCTGCACGACGTAGGCGGAAAGGTGGTCGTGATAGACTGCATTACGCTGTGGTGCACCAATTTCTTCTTCGACCGCACGGCTCCCGGTCGCCAGCCCGACGTAGACGAGGCTCTCGGTGAGATAGAGGCCGAGTTTGACCGATTCACCGACCAAGACGCCACGTTCATATTCGTAACCAACGAGATAGGCAGCGGCGAGGTGAGCAGCAACGCCGTGCAGCGGCGCTTCACCGACATGCAGGGCTGGATGAACCAATACGTGGCGGCACGGGCGGACGAGGTGGTGCTCATGGTGAGCGGCATACCCGTAAAGATAAAAGACGTAAATAACGGAAAACGTGAATGAGGACATTCGAGATAAATAAGCCCGACGACGGCCTGAAGCAGGCTGTACAAGCCAAGATAGACAACCTCAACAAGCCCAAAGGCTCGCTCGGAAGGCTCGAGAGCCTTGCCATGCAGATATGTCTCATACAGCAGACGCTGATGCCTGCGCTCGACGTGCCTTGCCACCTGCTTTTCGGCGGCGACCACGGCATAGAGCGCGAGGGCGTGAGCGTGTCGCCGAGAGAGGTTACGTGGCAGCAGATGGCCAACTTCGCCGCAGGCGGAGGAGGCGTCAACATGTTTTGCCGGCAGCACGGTTTCAGGCTGCGCCTTATTGACATCGGCGTAGACCATGACCTCTCAGGCTGCAGCGGGATAATCGACCGCAAGATAGCCTACGGTACGGAAAACTTTCTATACGGCCCGGCGATGGACGTCTTGCAATACGGCGAGGCCGTAGACATAGGGGCCACTCTCGTTGACGACTGCCATAAGGACGGCTGTCGAGTGATTTGCATAGGCGAGATGGGCATAGCCAACACTTCTGCTTCGAGCGTATGGATGAGCCTGCTCGGCGGCGTTCCCCTTGACGAGTGCGTAGGGGCGGGGGCAGGTCTCGCTCCCGAGGGCGTGAGGCGTAAGCTCGGCATACTCTCAGAGGCGGTAAGCCGTTATAAGGCTTCCGTGCCATGCAATGCCGACGCTGCCACGGTGATACGCTATTTCGGCGGCTTCGAGATGGTAGGGGCCGTAGGGGCTATGCTAAGGGCCGCCGAGCTGCACATGGTGATACTCGTAGACGGATTCATCATGACGGCTTGCGCGCTGGCCGCCTCACGGCTGTATCCCGACGTTCTTGACTACATGATCTTCGGGCATTCGGGCGACGAGAGCGGCCACCGCCGCCTGCTCGCCCTGCTTGGAGCCGAGCCGCTGCTCAGCCTCGGCCTGCGCCTGGGCGAGGGCACCGGGGCGCTTTGCGCCTATCCGATAGTAGACAGTGCGGTAAGGATGATTAACGAAATGAACAACTTTGACAATGCGCATATCACTAAATACTTCTAAATGGTACGACCGCCCGTGGGCGGCTCTCATATTCTTCACCCGCCTGCCCTTGTGGAGGCTGCACCAGCCTCCGCGCGAGTGTTACCGCTCGGTGGTGGAGTATTGGCCCCTTGCAGGCTGGCTTACGGGGGCGGTCATGGCGGCCGTGATATACTTCGGCAGCATGATCCTGCCGCAGACCATAGTCGTCTTGCTTGCCATTGCGGCAAGAGTGCTCGTCACGGGTGCGCTGCATGAGGACGGCCTTGCAGACTTTTTCGACGGTTTCGGTGGGGGTGGCTCCGACCGCAACCGCATATTATCCATAATGAAAGACTCGCGCATAGGCACTTACGGCGTGATAGGCCTCGGCCTTTACATGCTGCTCTTGTTCTTCTCGCTGTCGGCCATGCCTGCGCCGCTCGCTGCGCTCATCGTGACGGCCGCCGATCCGTTTTGCAAGATGGTGTCGGCCCAGATCGTGTCGATGATGCCTTACGCACGCACCGAGGAGGAGGCTAAGGCCCGCGTGGTTTATCGTAAAATTAGCCTGAAGGCAGGCATAGGCCTTTTCATACAAGGCATTGCGCCGTTCGCCTTCATGCTTTACATGACCGACGGACTTATGAGATGGGACTTGCTGATATTCGGCCCATGCGTGGTGATGTATTTCATTTACCTTATTATATGGCATAAGATTAAGGGATACACCGGCGATTGCTGCGGAGCGATGTTCCTGCTTACGGAACTTTCGTTCTATCTCTGTGCCACATACGTATTTCTCAATAATAAAGCATTATGGACGTTGTTTTGATAAGACACACAAGCGTGGGAGTGCCTAAAGGCACGTGCTACGGATGGAGCGACGTGCCTGTGGCCGACACGTTCGAGGCCGAGGCCGCAGTGACTAAAAGCAGGCTCTGTGAAACCGGTTTTGATGCCGTGTTCTCGTCTCCGCTCACACGGGCGAGAAAGCTGGCGGCCTATTGCGGATGGGACGATCCGATAATAGACGACAGGCTGAAAGAGATGAACATGGGTGACTGGGAAATGAAACTCTTCGACGAGATAGAAGACGAAAACCTGCAGAAATGGTATGGCGACTACATGCACCTTGCCGCAACTAACGGTGAGAGCTTCCCAGTGTTGTTCGACCGTGTGTCATCGTTTCTCGACGAACTGAAGACTAAGCCGTACCGCAAGGCGGCTGTGTTCGCCCACGGCGGAGTGCTGATTTGCGCCGGAATATACGGCGGTCTGTTTGCAGAGGAAGACTGCTTTAGGCATCTTGTGCCCTATGGCGGTATAGAGAGGATTACCATTTAACCGTAGCCGTATGACTGACGAAATGCTTCTTTACCGTTCGAGGCTCGTAGAGCGCCGTGCTCTCGACGTCATCGACAAGACCGGTATCATCGACATTTGGAATGAAGTGGGGGCCGAAGTCCACATCGTGGGTTCGTTGGCAATGGGCCTAATGATGAAACACCTCGACATTGACCTGCATGTTTATTCGTCGCCGTTGACCTTACGGGACAGCTTCGCCGCAATGTCGCGCCTTGCGGCCCATCCCTCGATAACGAAAATAGAATGCCGTAATCTTACGCATACCGAAGAGCAGTGCGTAGAATGGCACGCTTGGTATGAGTCTCTAGATAATGAAATTTGGCAAATCGACATCATCCATATTTTAAAAGGTTCCCGCTATGACGGATATTTTGAGCGCATGGCCGAGCGTATAAAGGCCGTGTTGACTGATGAAATGCGAACCTGCATACTTCGGCTGAAAGCTGAAACGCCCTGCGACGAGCATGTTATGGGGATTGAATATTATCAGGCTGTAATCCGAGACGGCGTAAGGACCATGCCTGAATTCATGCGGTGGCGTGAGCGGCAGCCGGCAACCGAAATAATCGAATGGATACCCTGAACCTATGTATAAATGCCCCTAAAACCCCTCTTTTGTGTGTTTTTTCAAAAAAACAGAAAAAAGTAGCCTAAAAATTTGGAGAAATCAAAAAATGTGCGTACCTTTGCATCGCAATTAAGAAAAACGGCCCCGTGGCTCAACTGAATAGAGCATCTGACTACGGATCAGAAGGTTACAGGTTTGAATCCTGTCGGGGTCACTCAAGAAAATGCTAAATGGTTGTTTGTCAGCTATTTAGCATTTTTCATTTACTGAAATTCCCCGTCAAACTCCCCGTATTTCGGTCAGCGGATAATCCTGGTTGGTGAAGCTGGCATATCAAGAATAAAGGGGGCAGCGGATTTTCGGGGCAGCGGATATTCTCGGTTGGCGTTTTTGGGGTCAGCGGATTTGGAGATTGGTAATAATGTTATATCAAGCACATATTGCTTTGCCTTAATAAAAATTCGCTGCCCGTTAATCGTAGAATTACATTAATTGTAGCTCTTCTTTTGTTTTCTTATTACCAACTTTTATACATTCTTTAATGATTTCAATCCGCTTGTCAACATATTTATTAGCTCGTGTTCTGTTTTCTGACAACCCTTTTGTATATTTCCCACCAAATGAAAATAAATGCTCATATTTGGATATTCTCAAGTCTTTCTCTCCATTTATATATTCTTTAGGATACACATATGCATAAATGAAACCAACCAAGTCTGATTTATTGTCACCTTTCCACTTAATAACAGGTTCATTTGAAATACTCTTATCCTTAACACTAAGAGCCTGTTTAAATTTTAGCATTAAACATCGAAAGTGTGTTTCTTCTTTCCGGGAAAATAATTATTTTTAAG
>CALUFN010000023.1 GCA_944319945.1 uncultured Prevotella sp. | reverse complement strand
TAGGGACGACAAATATTTCAAGCTTAGGCTGTTCGCACTGCACGACTCTACCATCCAACAGATTTGCGGATGAACCCTGAAAGGTAACCTTTTAGCGTGTGAAAGGTTACCTTTTGCGATGCAATAAGCAACCTTTTGTGAGGCGGAGCGCACCGAATCACGAACGCATTGACAATCAACACATTATAAGAAGACTATCGGCTGGCATATCGAAAGCGTGACGGAAGACTACAAGGAGTCTTTAACGCCGTTGCCGGGAAAGTGCATTCCGGCGGTGACGAGCTTGTTTTGCCTTACGTAGTCAATGTATTTCCGGCGCGACTCGACAGCCCGACTGCGATCCATGTCATAGTCGGGACATATCGTAAGGTCTTTTATCTGCAGGTCAAAGCCGTGCATAATGTCGCCGGCTATCAGCAGGCGGCCCACCCTGTACACCGTATGGCCGGGCGTATGGCCGGGAGCTGCAAGCGCTGTAATGCCGAGCGGGAGCGTATCTTGATATCCGAAGCGGTGCAGACGGCCCGAGTATGCCCCGAGAGCGTCAATCGCCGCTTTAGCGCCGGCATTACTCATAGCGCACCATGCTTCAAACTCGGTCTCGGGAACGTACAGCTCGGCGCGCGTGAACACGGGAACGCCGTCAATCGACAAGCCTCCGATGTGGTCGCCGTGAAAGTGGGTTATCATGATAATGTCTATGTCTTCCGGGCTTATCCCGGCAGACTTCATGCGCTCAAGCAGCTTTCCGCCGCGCTTCGCGCCGTTGCCCGTGTCGAACAATATCTTCTTTCCACCAGTCTCAACAATGAAGCAGCTGACCGATGAAGCCACCGACCCTTCGGGCGAAAGGCTGTCGACCCGGGCAGAATCGGCCTCTCCGTAAAACAGCTTATTAGGCATACGCTTGTCGCCATCGTCGTCTCTTAGGGTGATTAAAGTCAATGAGTCGATCTCCTGTACGGTGACTCCTTCGGGAGCTGACGGCTCCTCCTGCTTGGCGTCGGCCTTCGTATTGCCGCACGAGCACATCAGCGTCATGGCTGCACATGCCGTCAATAATCTTAAGGTTTTCATATTTTTCATGATTAAACGGTTTACTACGGTCACAAAGATAATGAGAAATTAAGAATTAAGAGTTAAGAATTAAGAAAAAATGCACTTGCCAATATAAGACGCACGTATGCGTATTTTCTTAACTATTAATTGGCTTAGCGCCGAACTTCGTTTCTTAACTCCTAATTCTTTTAGTCCTTTTCCTCAAGCAGCAGCTTCTCGGCCGCAAGGTCGTCTAAGGTCATTTTAGGCGACGAAACGTCGCGCATTCGGAGCACATCGCGGCTGCCGCAAGTGTAGGCGTAATACTGCGCTCGTCGTCGTCGAGCACGTCATACGGCTTGAGACATCCCTTCATATTCATAAAATCCTCGCGCGACACGCTGTCTGACACATTAACGAAAAGTATGCGGCGCGCTATTGGGTTATAGTTATAGTCGAAACAGGTATAAAGCCCGCGCAGGTAAGGCGGACGGTCGTACATGGGCATCTTAAGGCAGATGTTAAACAGGGCGAGCTGCGGCGGCCTGTTCTCGTTGAACATGATGTAAACATGGCTCAGTCCGTTCATCAGCACGAAGCCGTGATGCGTGGACCCGTATGCGCTGTTGTGCACGGCCTCGACATATCCGCCCCCGTCAGATGGCACTATGAGATAAGGCTCCACCTTCAGCGCGTCAGAACTCGACGACGCACTGTAGCTGACATACATGCCGCTTAAGCCGGCCGCAAGGTTTACGGCGCAGCTCATCGCGCGGCTTATCGAGTCTGCATACGGCACTCCGGTGCCCTCATCCTTAGGCTTGGGCGCGGCATCCATAGCGAAGAGAGCGGCCTTCATCCTGTCTAAAGAGCCGAGCAACTTCTTCTTTGACACGTTGTTCACCCACACCAGGGCGTTGTCAAGAGCCTCGTCGCATGGCAAGCCCCTGTCTATGTTCTTGAAATATTCAGGCAAGACGGTGGTGAACAGGGCCGAGAGCACGCTCGGCGCAAACCCCGTGCTCGCGGCTATCTCCTTCATCTTCACGCCCTTCAAGCGCAAGAACTTTATGCGTTCGTATATTTCCTTCAGGTCGTTCATTGCTGCAAAGATACTCAAATAATACGAATACGCATATTACAATTCGATTACATTGGCTTTTCATTAGCCTTACGGCGGCATTATGATTGCGTTGCATTTATTTTAATGAATTGTTACGGCCATATTATTCATTTCTTATTCATTTTTTCAGCGCGGCAGAGGGCGTAATTTTGCAGCGTGATTAGCAAACAGACTAAGTTATGAACGACAGACTACACAAACTACTCGCCCTTAAGACGCGAAAGGAGAACATGCCCGACTGGATGTTCGTGGCGTGGGCCGGAGGCACGGCGCTCCTCTCCTACTCCCTGGTCTACGCCCTGCGCAAGCCTTTTACGGCGGCCGAGTTCGACGGACTGGAAGTCGGGGGAATGGACTATAAGATAGCGGTCAGCATCATACAGCTCATCGGCTACGTGTGCGCAAAGATGCTCGGCATAAAGTATATCTCAGAGCTTAAGCCCGAGGGTAGGCTCCGCTTCATCATAGGCTCGGCCGCCCTGTCGGAGGCATCGCTGCTGGCCTTCGCCCTGATGCCCGTGCCTTACAACGTAGCAGCACTGTTTTTCAACGGCCTGTCGCTGGGCTGCATGTGGGGAGTGATATTCAGCTTCCTTGAGGGACGACGCACCACCGACATACTGGCAAGCATAATGGGCGTGAGCATGGCGCTCAGCTCGGGCGTGGCCAAGTCGCTCGGACTGTTTGCCATGCACGACCTCGGCGTGAGCGAGCTATGGATGCCGGCCCTGATAGGCGCGCTGGCGTTTCCGCTGCTGTGCTTCATGGGATGGATGATGACCAAGTTTCCGGCCCCTACGACGGCCGACATAGCCGCGCGCACCAAGCGTGTGACGCTCGACGGACGGCAGCGCATGCAGCTGTTCGTAAGGTTCATGCCGCTGCTGGTGATGCTGTTCGGCGCCAATCTGCTGCTTACCGTGCAGCGCGACATCAAGGAAGACTTCATTGTATGCATTGTCGACGTGAGCAAGGTGTCGTCGTGGGCGTTCGCTTACCTTGACGCAATAGCCACGATTGTGTTGCTCGGGGCGTTCGCCCTGCTCTCGGCCGTAGGCAACCACCTCAGGGCGCTGTGCCTGATACTCATCTTCTCGTCGATCGGCATGGGCACCATTGCCTTCATCGGAGCAAGCGGAGAGGCGGCGGGCACGCCCCTTACGGCGTGGCTCTTCCTGCAGACGTTCTGCATAGACATAGCCTACCTGAGCTTCCAGACTATATTCTTCGAGCGTTTCATAGCCTGCTTCAAGGTCAGAGGCAATGTGGGCTTCTTCATAATAACGATAGATTTCGTGGGCTACCTGGGCACTTTGATGCTCTTACTGTACAAGGAGTTCGCGGCTTCACACGTGGACTGGACTTCGTTCTACAACACGATGAGCGTCTACGTGGGCGTGGCGTGCTGCCTGGCGTTCGCCGGATCGATAGTCTACATCATCAAGACGAAATACGGTAAAACTGCCGAAGCCGAAGAAACCGCGACCGAAGTGAGTACGGAAACGGGCCGCGCATGTCAACTGTCGGTAGCGATAAACAAAGATAATGACAACAAACTGATAACAACAACAGCTGTATGAAAAAGATTGAATGTGTGATAATGGACTGGGCGGGCACCGCCGTAGACTACGGATGCTTTGCTCCCGTGGCCGCGTTCATAGAGAGTTTCAGGTCGATAGGCGCCCCGGTGACGGCCGAGGAGACGCGCGCCCACATGGGGCTGACCAAGATAGAGGAAGTAAGGGCGCTGTTCGCCATAGGCCACGTGGGCGCGGCGTTCCGCGAGAAGCACGGGCGCGACTACGGTGAGGCCGACGTGCAGGAGTGCTACAAGAGGTTTCAGGAGTGCCTGTCGGGTACGCTCGAAAGCTATTCGGAGCCTATTCCGGGCGTGGTAGACGTCATCTCACGGCTCAGGGAGCAGGGCGTAAAGGTAGGTTCGACCACGGGCTACACGACGGAAATGATGCAGACGGTAATCCCGGCGGCTGCCAAGCGCGGCTACGTGATAGACAACTGCGAGACGTCCGACGGCCTGCCGGGCGGAAGGCCGAAGCCTTACATGATTTACCGGAACATGTGCAAGCTCAACATAGCCGACACGAAGGCCGTAGTGAAGGTGGGCGACACGATCTCTGACATATGCGAAGGGAAGAACGCAGGCGTATGGAGCGTGGGCGTGATATTAGGCAGCAACGAGCTGGCACTGACCGAAGAAGAAGTGAAGGCCATGCCTGCCGACGAGCTGAAGCGGCGTATGACCGACGTAAGGTATAGGATGTACGCGGCGGGAGCCGACTTCGTGATAGACGAAATCAGCGAGCTGCCGATGCTTATAGACAGTATTGAGAAAAGGAACGACTAACGCACGAAACAAATAAAACAAGATAATTATGAGACCGTACTTATTGCTTACACCCGGTCCGCTGACCACCACCGAGACCGTAAAGGCCGCCATGATGAGCGACTGGTGCACTTGGGACAAGGATTACAACGAGGGAATAGTAGAGGCGATACGCCGCGAGCTTGTCAACATAGCGTCGGGCAAACCTGAGGAATACACCGCCGTGCTGATGCAGGGCAGCGGTACGTTCTGCGTGGAGGCCGCGCTGGGCACCGCCGTGAGGCCCGAAGACCACCTGCTGGTGGCCGCTAACGGAGCATACGGCAAGCGCATGGGCGTGATAGCCGACTACTACAAGATGAACTGCCACGTAATGCGGTTTGAAGAGACCGTGCCCGTAGACCCGAAAGCCGTGGGCGAATATCTCGACGGGCACCCCGAGGTGACCCACGTGGCCGTGGTGCACTGCGAGACTACCACCGGCGTGCTCAATCCGCTGGAAGAGATCGCACGCACGGTGAAGGCCCGCGGCAAGACGCTGATAGTCGACGCGATGAGCAGCTTCGGCGGTGTCGGCATCGACATGGCCGCCTTAGGCATAGATTTCCTTATCTCGAGCGCAAACAAGTGCATACAGGGCGTGCCGGGATTCGGCTTCATCATAGCGAGAAAAGACGTGCTCGCTGGGTGCAAGGGAGTGGCGCGCTCGCTGTCGCTCGACGTTTACGACCAGTGGGAAACTATGGAGAAGGGGCACGGCAAGTGGCGTTTCACGTCGCCCACGCACGTTGTACGCGCCTTCATGCAGGCTCTAACCGAACTGAAGGACGAGGGCGGAGTGGCCGCAAGGCATGCACGCTATGTGGAAAACCACAGGGTGCTCGTAGAGGGGATGCGCTCGCTTGGCTACAAGACGCTGCTGCCCGACAAGTGGAAGTCGCCCGTTATCACTTCGTTCTACTACCCCTCGGCCGACTTCGACTTCGCCGCGTTCTACCAAAAGCTGAAGGCCAAAGGCTTCGTAATCTATCCGGGAAAGATATCGCAGGCCGACACGTTCCGCATAGGCAACATCGGCGACGTGCACCCTGACGACTTCCGTCGCCTGATTGAGGCCGTGAGAGAGGTTTAGCGCACGCTTCACATAATATTAATGCAGTTTTATAGGGACGCGCAGAAGCGCGTCCCTTTTTTCATGCCATAGGCACTAATGAAAAGAAAAACGCTCCAAGCAGCTCTTTAGGCAGGCTGCTTGGAGCGTTTACGCATGTGTCTTATTCATCGCGCGGAGCAATCTTCCTCACAGGTTTCTCGTCGGCCGAGCGCGTGGAGTAATCCCAACCCCAGTCTTGCGAGTAGCCCCAGCCCCACTCGAAGTCGCCCCAGTCAGGCGCGGCGGTCTTTCTCAGGTAAAACTCCATCGGGTCGCCGTATGCGTTCTCAATGATGCCCGAGAAGTGGCCGTCGGTCAGCGAGTAGTCGTAAATGTAGTAATACACGTCGTCCTCGTAAGAGTATATCGCTATTCGGCCGTCCCTAACCTGCCACTCTATGTGGCTGGCGAAGTAGTCCCACGGTGCGTTTGAATAGTAATCCACCCAGTATCCCGTGCCGGAATCGTCGTGCGTGGGCGCCTTGTCGAACTGTATCACCGAGTAAGAAGAGTAATATGTCTCTCCGCCCCATTCCGATTGCACGTACATGTCGCCTTCCCATACGCCCCAAAGCGTGTCGGCTATCTCGTAGTCGTCGTCGCACCCGACGAATGCCAACGGCGTTAGCACTAAGGCCAAAGTTGCCAGTAAAGATGTAAAATGTCTCATATCGGTAGTTGTTTGGTTGTTAATTCGTATGCAAAAATACGTATTTCGTCGGTCACCTGCAAGCGGATTATCATAAAAGTGATAGGGTTTTCCCTACGTGCCGTTAGGACTTCGGCCGCAGGGGGCGTGTTTAAGTAACACAAAAAATTATAATTAGTTGAATAAAAGTCGGTAAATTTTGTTTTGAAACGCATTTTAGCTATCTTTGCACGTTGTTCGCACAAACAACGCGCAGACTGCGCAAGAAAACTAACAGGTAATCAAAAACAAATAGAATGAAGACGATTTATGATTTTTCCGTCAAGGACAGAAAAGGTAAGGACGTGTCTTTGAAAGAGTATGCAAACGAGGTTCTGCTCATAGTCAACACCGCCACGAAGTGCGGCTTCACGCCCCAGTACGAGGAATTGGAGAAACTTTACGAGAAGTACCGCGGCCAGGAGTTTACCATACTCGATTTTCCCTGCAACCAATTCGGCGCCCAAGCACCCGGAACCGACGAGTCGATACACGAGTTCTGCAAGCTGACCTACGGCACGGAGTTCCCCCGATTCAAGAAGATTAAGGTCAACGGAGAGGATGCCGAGCCGCTCTACAAATTCCTTACAAGCCAGAAAGGATTCGCGGGCTGGGACGAATCGCACCCGCTGACGCACATTCTCGACGAGATGCTGGCTAAGGAAGACCCCGACTACAAGAGCAAACCGGACATCAAGTGGAACTTTACCAAGTTCCTCGTAGACAAGCGCGGAGTTGTGGTGGCACGCTTCGAGCCGACCGAGAAGATAGAGAACATCGAGAAGCAGATAGTAGAACTGCTTAAGTGAGATTAAGTATTAATAACTAAGAGCGTAGAGTTAAGGGTTAAGAAGGCGTGCAAGCGCCGTCTTAATCCTTAGCTCTTGTTTTTTGCCTAATAACCGAAAGAATATGGAACAGCAAGAGAGAGTGCGCTGCCTGATAGTGGGCAGCGGGCCGGCAGGCTACACGGCGGCGATCTATGCGGCGCGCGCCAACCTCAGTCCGGTGATGTATTGCGGTCTGCAGACGGGCGGCCAGCTCACGCAGACCACCGTTGTCGAGAATTTCCCGGGCTATCCCGAGGGCGTGGACGGCAACCAGATGATGCTTGATTTCCGCCGGCAGGCCGAGCGTTTCGGCACTGATATACGCGAGGGAGTCATCGTTAAGGCTGACTTGGGGCAAGCCCCCTACGTGCTTACGACCGACGAAGGCCACACGGTAAGCGCCGACACGGTGATCATAGCGACGGGTGCCTCGGCTAAATACCTCGGTCTGCAAGACGAGGAAAAGTACAAGGGAGAGGGCGTGTCGGCGTGTGCCACGTGCGACGGGTTCTTCTACCGCAAGAAGACGGTGGCCGTCGTGGGCGGCGGCGACACTGCCTGCGAGGAGGCCCTGTACCTTGCGGGACTGGCGAAGAAGGTGTACATGATAGTGCGCAAGCCGTTTCTACGTGCGTCTGAGGTGATGCAGCGCAGAGTGAAAGAGGCCGACAACATCGAGATTCTCTTCGAGCACAACACGCTGGGACTGTACGGACAAAACGGCGTAGAGGGCGCCCACGTGGTGAAGAGGCTGGGCGAGGCCGACGAGGAACGCTACGATCTGCCGATAGACGGCTTCTTCCTGGCCATCGGGCACAAGCCTAACAGCGACGTATTCAAGGCTTGGCTCGACACGGACGACACCGGCTACATCATCACAGAGCCGGGTACGCCGAAGACTAAGGTGCCGGGAGTGTTCGCGGCGGGCGACGTGGCCGACCCGCACTACCGTCAGGCCATCACGGCGGCGGCCAGCGGATGCCGCGCGGCAATAGAGGCCGACAGGTACTTGCGCGAGCAGGGCATTATTTGAAAGGTGAAAGAGTAAAAAGGTGAAAAGGTGAAAAAGAAGCGTGCGGACTAACTCCGCACGCTTTATTTTTTTGCCGCTCACAGATTAAGCAATGCTCGCGCACACTCTGATTTTCATCTTTTTACCTTTTCACCTTTTTACTCTTACAGCTTGTTTTTCACCTTTTCACTTTTTCACCTTTTTACTTTTACAGCTTGTTTTTCACCTTTTCACTTTTTCACCTTTTTACTTTTAAACATAGTATAGCCAGCGTAATGAGGCCGTTGAGCAGCAGGAGCTCATAGCCGAAGCGGTAGGGCGTGAAACGTGAGGCGGCCTCGCTCGCGGCGAGACACAGCAGGGGGGCGGCGCAGCAGGCGTAGGGCGCAAGGCGGTCGGCGGCGGCGCGTCCGGCGGGTGACTGCTTCCCGGCTATGAAAAGCGAGTAGGCGAAGAGGCCGAGCAGTGGGCCGTAGGTGTAGGAGGCGAGCGTGTAAACGGCGTCGATCAGGCTGGCGGACGAGGCGTAGCGGTAGGCCATGATGAAGGCGCAGGCGGCGCAGGCCATGGCGAGGTGGGCGCGGCGGCGCAGGCGTTCGTCGTCGGGCCGGCCTATGACGTCTACGCAGAGGGTGGTGGTCATGGCCGTGAGCGACGAGTCGACGGTGCTGGCCGAGGCTGCGACTACTCCTATTACGAAGAGAACGGTCACCACGGTGCCAAGGCGGCCTGTGGCGGCGAACATGGGGAGCAGTTCGTCTGGCTGCGCGGGCGCAGCGCAGCATTCTTTTTGCGCCAGCATGAGCAGCAGGACGCCGAGCGAGAGGAAGAGCAGATTGACCGGAACGAAGGCGAAGGCATACGTGCACATGTCCTTGCGGGCTTCGCCGAGTGTCTTGCAGGTGAGGTTTTTCTGCATGATGGTTTGGTTTAGGCCTGTCATGACGATAACTATGAAGGCTCCGCTGACGAACTGTTTCCAGAAGTTTTGCGGCGACATGAAGTTGGCGAACTCGAAGATCCGCGCGTGCCCGCTGGCTGCCACGGCACGGGCGGCCTGACTTACGGTAAGCCCGAGGCGGTCGGCCGCGACGTAAACTATCAGCGCTACGGCGGCGAGCATGGCCGCCGTCTGGAACGCGTCGGTAACTACCAGCGTGCGTATGCCGCCGCGGCGGGTGTAGAGCCATATCAGCAGCATGAGCGCGGGCACGGTCAGGAAGAAGGGTACGCCGTATTCGTCGAGCACGAAACGCTGCAAGACGATGCACGCGACGTAGAACTTCAGCGACGCTCCGGTAAGCTCCGACAGCAGGAAGAAGGCCGCGCCCGACTTGTAGGCACGCTGCCCTATCCGCGCGGAGAGCAGCGAGTAAATCGAAGGGGTGGCCATACGGTAATAAAGGGGCAGCAGGACGAATGCTACGATGAAGTAGCCGACGATGAAGCCGAGGCAGGTCTGCAGGTAGGTCATGTCTTGACCGATCACCATTCCGGGCACGGAGACGAACGTAACGCCTGAGACCGACGCGCCTATCATGCCGAACG
Organism: uncultured Prevotella sp.; assembly: GCA_944319945.1. Lineage (GTDB taxonomy): Bacteria > Bacteroidota > Bacteroidia > Bacteroidales > Bacteroidaceae > Prevotella. The sequence continues at coordinate 25,148 of CALUFN010000023.1, read as the reverse complement.
CCACCATGCCCCACGGCGACCGCCGGTCTGCGCTGTAGAAGGTCGAATTGGTGGCGCGGCCTGCCGTCACCTTGCCGAGCAGCAGCAGGACGATGAAGTATGCTATTAACGTTACGAGTATTACCATTGCTTAATATATATATAATGTACGCGTGCGTTACGCGCCGATGTCTCTCAACACTTTCACGGCCTCTTCTACCGACGCCACCTGCGCCACCACCATCATCCTACGCCCGTTTTGCTCCTTGAGGTTGCAGCGTCGCGGATGTGTGCCGATGTAGTTTATCACGTTGTCGAAGGCCTTGCTCTTATAGTAAGGGCTCATCGGGTTTGACACGAACTGCATGCGCATCTGGCCGGCGCGCAGTATTATCTTCTCGCACCCGAGGGCCTTGCCCAGACGGCGCAGCGGCACTACGTGCATCAGCTCTTCGCCCTCGCGCGGCACGGGGCCGAACCTGTCCACCAGCCGGGCCTTGTATTGCTCGAGGTCGCGGTCGGTCTCGATGTTGTCCAGCTCGCGATACAGCAGCATTCTCTCGCTTGCGCTGGGTACGTAAAGCTCTGGCAGGTACATCTCCAAGTCGCTCTCCACGGCGCAATCTTCCACGAACTCGTCTCCGCTGAACTGCCTTCCTTCGCGCATCTCCTCGTCGTACATGTCTTGGAACTCATCGTTTTTCAGCTCAGTCACGGCTTGGTTCAATATCTTCTGGTATGTCTCGTAGCCCAGATCTTCCATGAATCCGCTCTGCTCCGCCCCCAGCAGGTTGCCCGCGCCGCGTATGTCCAGGTCTTGCATGCTTAGGTTAAAGCCGCTGCCAAGCTCCGAGAAGGTCTCCAGGGCGTCAAGTCTCCGCCGCGCTTCTTGCGTCAGCAGATGCTTGGGCGGTGCCAGCAGGTAGCAGAAGGCCTTGCGGTTGCCACGCCCTACGCGGCCTCGCATCTGGTGGAGATCAGACAGGCCGAACTTGTGGGCGTCGTTGATTATTATCGTATTAGCGTTCGGCACGTCGATGCCGTTTTCCACTATGGTGGTCGAGAGCAGCACGTCGTAATCGTAATTGATGAACGCCATGAGCATCTCCTCAAGCTCTTCGGGCTTCATGCGACCGTGGCCCACGGCCACGCGGGCGTCGGGCACTTCTCGGCGTATCATCTCGGCTATCTCGGGTAGCGAGTTTATCCTGTCGTGCACGAAGAACACTTGGCCGTTGCGCGACATCTCGAAGTTTACCGCGTCGCGTATTATCTCCTTGTCGAATGTGTGCACTTCCGTCGTCACGGGATACCTGTTTGGCGGCGGGGTCTGTATTATCGACATGTCTCGCGCGCCCATCAGCGAGAATTGCAGCGTCCTGGGTATTGGCGTTGCGCTCATTGTCAGTGTGTCTACGTTGGTCTTCATCTTCCTGAGCCGCTCTTTCACGGCCACGCCGAACTTCTGCTCTTCGTCTATGATGAGCAGTCCTAAGTCGTGAAACTTCACTGATTTGCTGATGAGCTTGTGCGTGCCGATCACGATGTCGATCTTTCCCGACTCTAAGTCGGCCATTACCTGCCGCGCCTGCTTGGGCGTGCGTGCGCGTGAAAGATAGTCTACGCGCACGGGGAAGTCCTTCAGCCGCTTCATGAAGGTTTGGTAATGCTGGTACGCCAGCACCGTAGTAGGCACCAATACGGCCGTCTGCTTAGAGTCGCACGCTGCCTTGAACGCTGCGCGCACGGCTACTTCCGTCTTGCCGAAGCCTACGTCTCCGCACACGAGGCGGTCCATCGGGCGTGCCGATTCCATGTCGGCCTTCACGTCGTTGGTGGCTTTCAGCTGGTCGGGCGTATCCTCGTAGAGAAACGAGGCCTCAAGTTCGTGCTGCATGTAGCCGTCTGCGCTGAAGGCGAACCCGCGCTCGTGGCGCCGCGCGGCGTATAGGCGTATCAGGTCGCGGGCTATGTCCTTTATCTTCTTCTTGGTCTTCTCCTTTAGTCGGTCCCATGCTCCCGTGCCAAGCGTGCTCAGCCGCGGCGGAGTCTCGGCGTCCTTGCGCTTGTACTTGGATATCTTGTACAGCGAGTGGATGCTTACGTCCACCTTGTCGTTGTTGTTGTACACGATGCGTATCAGCTCTTGATACGAGTTGCCTGAAGGTACCCTGACCAATCCGGCAAACCGCCCTATGCCGTAGTTAACATGCACCACGTAGTCGCCCGGCTCCATTTCCTGCAGCTCTTTCATCGTCAGAGCCATCTTGCCTGCCCGCGCCGCGTCAGAGCGCAGGCTGTATTTGTGGAACCGCTCGAATATTTGGTGGTCGGTAAACAGGCACAGCTTCATACGGTTATCAACGTATCCCGCATGCAGCGTCTTCGTCACTGGCGTGAAGCCGTGCGTCAGCCTTACTTCCCTCTCGTCGCTGGCTAATATCTCTTCTATCCTTTCCAGCTGTTTGCCGCTGTCCGCCAGAATGTACGTGGTGTATCCTTTCAGCGTGTAATCTTCTATCGTGCGCGCCAGCAGGTCGAAGTTCTTGTGCATCGGGGGCTGGGCCGTTATGTCTAACGTGACCCTTGCCTGAGGCTCGAACGACGGCTTCGCGCCGAACTCTATTATCTTCAGCCTCTCTGCGTCGCGACCGAACGTAGCTCCGTCTATCAGCGCGTTCTCTCGCCTGAGCCTCCTCATGGCTTCATCGCGCTCCATTTCCGGCAGCGTGTCCACCTGCTCTTGCACTGCCTGCCGTGAGAATCCGTCTTCATAAACCTTGCTCACGGCGTTTACGCAAAACGTGTAATCCTTTATATATAATAAGGTGTCATCAGGCAGATACCTTACGAGCGACATCCTCTCGGCCTCGGCCTGCGCCAGTTCGGGCACTATCTCTATCACGTCTCTCTTGTCTTTCGATAGCTGGCTCTGCACTTCAAACGTCCTGAGCGAGTCTATCTCGTCGCCGAAGAAGTCTATCCTGAACGGATATTCGCTTGCGAACGAGAATACGTCCATTATGCTCCCTCGCATCGCAAACTGTCCCGGCTCGTAAACATAGTCCACTTCACTGAATCCTAGCTCCCTCATCCTGACGGCCAACTCAGTCATCCCGATGCTTTCGCCGCATCTCAGCGTTATCGTCCTGCTGGCCACCTCTCGCTTGGCAACTACCATCTCTGCCAACGCCTCTGGGTAGCTCACGATGTAAAGAGCCTGTCCGGCAGTATCAATAATATGCTCCGTCGCATTATTCCCAGTGCTCTCGTAACTATCAGTCCTCTCAGTTCTCTTAGTAAATCCAGCTCCTCCGGCTTTACTAATGATTCTCCCCAATACCTCAGTCCTAAGTATTTCGTTTGCAGCGTCCTTCTGCCCGTACTTCACCTGCCTCCTGTAAGAAGAAGGGAAGAACAGCACATCATCATTACCCATCATCTGCGTCAGGTCATGATAGAAGTATCCCGCCATCTCCGCGTCGTCCAGCACGAACATGCATACCCTGTCCACTCTCTCGCGCATGCCGGCCGCCAGTATTGCCATGACCGACGCCCGCGCTCCTTCCACATACCCGCGCCTTACCGCGTCGTCTGTGCTCATCTTAGCCAAAGCAGCGCATTGCGATGAGCAGGCATACGTCTTCACTAAATCCCTGATGTCCGTCATATTCAAAAAACCGTTTATTCAATTATCCGATACTCATCGAGTCCTTATAGTTAGCATCTATTTTAATACTGTCAAACATGCTCTTCTCATACAATTCTTCGTCCTTAATGCCAGTCATCTCCCGCAGTTGCTTGTAGAACTGGCGAATAAACTCCAGGCAAACATGCACCTTTATATATGCCAAATGATGGTTTACGATGTATTTAAGCACTCTTTCTTCGCCAATTATCAGCTGTGCGTACTCTCTGGCCGACTTCACCTCAAATTTCCTTTTGTCGATAAACATATACACCATAAGCTCTTCCGTCTGCTTGTTTATCTGCTCTATGCTTTTTATTGCACGTGTTTCGTTATAGTAAATAGTGTTTAGCAACGTTCTTAGCTTCTTGTCCTTCATTATCTTCACAATGTTTTCAGATGATATAAATCTCTGTTCCGTAGATATGTCATGAGAGTTTATGTTATAGTGCATCATGCTGTTAATGAACGTTTCGCTCTCTTCCTCAATAACGCTGTCAGGCCTCTCGTCATTCTCCGCCTTGCTTCCCGTTATCCGCGCGGCCTCTGTGTTCATATAGTCTACATACATCTTCTGCATTATAGAGTCTTTTTCCTTCATTGCCTTAGCATCCTTTTCAAATTGCTTGATGTTCGAGTCGAGACTATACATCATGTCTATCATGAGTTGCCTATTAGCCCTTCTCACCTCCATATCCGTCTCGCACGACTTCGTGCCGAATGTTATCAATATGCCCAGCGTCGTTGCCACAAGGCTGGCGGCCACAGTCCTGAGCCACTGCGACGAGTTCGGGTTGTTACCCGCGAAGCTCCGCCATCGTCCGCCCAGTCCTCCGCCGCCTGCGCCGCCGCGTCCGCCGCCTGCGTCAGTGCCGCCTGCGCCGTCGTCACTGCCGGCCTCACCTAATATCTTGGCCCTTTCTGCCATATACGCCTTGTAGTCGGACTCGTCTACTTCTCCGTCGTCCCCGGCTCCGTCGCGCCCTTCAGCCAACTTATCCTCCAGCTCGTCCATCATGTCCGCCTTGCCGTCATGATATCCGTCCTCATATCCCAAGTCATACAAGTCGGCGTCAGCCGCATGTCGTAAGTCGTCGCCCATTGTGGCGCGCTCATGCTCGGGCATGCTTCCGTCGTCTTCCACCGGCCGTTCGTCCCTTACTTTTCGGTACTCGTCGTTCAGCTTCCTTCCATCCTTCACAGAGTATTTCTCCATCTCGTTGATCAGTCTCTCAAACTCCTTTCCTACTTCTTCATCATTCTTATCCATAGCTCTTGCTGATTATAAAGTTAATACTGTAAAACCATGGCGCAAATATAATAAAAATCCAAAACATATTATTATAATATGTAAAATAATTTTCAATCAAGATTACTCTATCTGCATTCACAGCTCTCTCAGCTCTCTCATTCATCTTAATGCTCTCATTTAAAATAACTCACATTGTCACCCAATTACCAAAAACACTATCATTATGTCACTCCGACTTTCTTCCCGAAAAATCCCCAAATAGAAATCACCGTCCAAAAATCCGCTTCCCAATAACCGAAAATAAACCCTAAAAAAATCGTGCAGCCGCTTCCCGAAAATCGTGCAGCCGCTTCCCGATTATCGTGCAGCCGCTTCCCGACAATCGTGCAGCCGCTTCCCGAAAATCGTGCAGCCGCTCCACGATTCTGAAAATTAATCCGCATAAACCAATATTAACTACCATTAACACAAAAACCGCAAAAAGTATTGCACACATTACCATGCCACCCATGTAACCCACTACCACCCAGCCAATTACCCATGCACACCCCACAATCGCGTATTTGCAGCCGTCTGCCAAAAATTTCAAAATTCCGCAATCTCAGCCCGTTATCTGAAATCAATCTGTCACAAAATCGCCCAATCGTCTTACAATCTGCCAAACAGAAACCCGACATCGCAAAGCATTCATATCCTTATCAGCCCTCACAGTTCTCCCAGCCTATCTATTAATAATAATTAGTCAAGCAGCGTTCACAGCCCTCTCAGCCCTCTCAGTCATCCCAGTGTTCCCATAATTTTCTAACAGTGACCTAATTTTTTTAATAAAATAATTTGCATAATCCAAAAAAATATATTATATTTGCCCCCGAATTACATTTCATAGAGTTATTAATTATAGATTTAATCACATTACCTAATATCTCATACCAATGAGCGTAAAGTATAAACTAATACAAGACAACCGCGAGACGTCTAAGTTCAGAGGCCAATGGTATGCCCGAGCAACAGTCTCAAGCGTAGTCACCCTCAAGCAGATGGCCGAGAAGATAGAACGCTCAACCACCGTAACCCGCTCAGACATCCTCGCCGTACTCGACGGCCTGTCTGAAGTGATGCAGGAAGAGCTGCTCAACGGCAACCGCGTAATCTTCGACGGCATCGGCTCGTTCAAGGTAGGCATGTCGTCAGGCCCCGCCCCGACGGCCGAAGAGTGGACCACCACCAAGAACCTCCGCGGCAGCCACATTGTATTCCGTCCAGAGACGGTAGACCACGTAAGCCAGGGCCGCCGCACGCGCTCAGCGCGCATACTGCAAGAGGTGAAGTTCGAGGAGCTCCGCAAGTATAACCCTGCCGACTCGCAGATGTCACAGGAGCCATAAGCAAATGGCACAATCAGTCAGGCTGAGTTCATATAGCTATCAGTGCTCATAGTACTCACAGCTCTCCCATTAATCAATTACCATCATGTCAGACAGCATAGTCATAATCCCCACATATAACGAAAAGGAGAACATTGCCAAGATAATCCGCGCCGTGTTCACCCTCGGACAGCCCTTCGATATCCTTGTCATCGATGACGGCTCGCCCGACGGCACCGCCGCGATAGTCAAGCGGCTTATCTCCGATGAATACCCCGACCGTCTCCACATCATGGAGCGCGCCGGCAAGCAAGGCCTCGGCACGGCCTACATCGCCGGATTCAAGTGGGCCCTTGAGCGGGATTACGACTACGTGTTCGAGATGGACGCAGACTTCAGCCACGACCCGGCTGACCTGCCACGCCTCTACGCCGCCTGCCACGACGAGGGCTACGACCTCGCGATAGGTTCCCGCTATGTCAGCGGAGTCAACGTAGTCAACTGGCCTATCGGGCGCGTACTCATGAGCTACTTCGCCTCACGCTACGTGCGCATCGTCACAGGCTTCGGCGTACACGACACCACGGCCGGCTTCGTATGCTACCGCCGCCGCGTACTTGAGACCATCGAACTCGACAAGATCCGATTCAAGGGCTACGCCTTCCAGATTGAGATGAAATACACAGCCTACAAGATAGGCTTCAAAATCAAGGAAGTGCCAGTCGTCTTCGTCAACCGCCGTGAGGGCACATCCAAGATGTCGGGCGGCATCTTCTCAGAAGCCCTCTTCGGAGTAGTACGCCTCCGCCTCGACTCAATCACCAGACATTACCCCAAACTACCCGAAGCGTCGGGACTAACATTAAAAAGTAAATAATTTTGATTGTTAGAACTTGTCTACTGTAATGTAATCAAAAGTTCTCATAGCAGTTTGACTAAGTTAAGCTATTACCGGCGACAGCCGCGAGGACCTCGCCGGTTTGCAATTTGAAATCCAATCATACGCATATTGCATAAGAATAACCAAATAACAAAAGAAATTATACCGCTGTTTGTGAAAATAGCGATATAGTGTGTGTTTTTCATATAAGACATGAATTACTCATGTAACCGCCGATCCCCAAGCTGCGACAGCTCATACGCAAGTCCTTAAAAGCCTGCGGTCGGCGGTCTTTTAAACCACTTCAGATTATGAAATACCTATACCGCATATACCAGATAGTCATCGCCCTGCCAGTGATCATCATCCTCACGGCTATCACCGCCATAGTCACCATCATCGGCTGCACGCTCGGCGGAGGCCGCTTTTGGGGCTATTACCCACCGGTGATTTGGTCGCGCCTCGTGCTCAAGGTGCTCTTCATACCGGTTAAGGTCGTCGGCCGCGAGCATTTAAGCCCCGGCCGCTCATACGTCTTCACGGCCAACCATCAGGGCTCATTCGACATCTTCCTCATCTTCGGCCACCTCGGCCGCCAGTTCAAGTGGATGATGAAGCAGCAGCTGCGCCGCATACCGCTCGTGGGCTACGCCTGCGCAAAGTCAGGCCAGATATTCATCGACAACCGCGGCCACGCCAACATCCTACGCAGCTACGACCGCGCACGCCGCACCCTGCGTGGCGGCATGAGCCTCGTAGTCTTCCCCGAAGGCACGCGCACATACGACGGCACAGTCGGCCGCTTTAAGCGCGGCGCCTATCTCCTTGCCGACGAGCTTCAGCTGGCCGTCGTACCCGTCACGATCATAGGCTCATACCAGCTCATGCCGCGCACCAGCAAGTACTACTGGGTGCACCGCCGCCCGCTGACACTCGTCATCCACGAGCCCGTAGAGCCGCTCACGCAAGGCCAAGACAACGTAGAAAGAATGATGAAGGAAAGCCGCGAAGCCATCGTAAGCAGTCTCCCCCAATAACGAAAAGCAAAAAAATAAGGCGCAAAGAGCATCCTCTTTGCGCCTTAAAAGTAAATTTCCGCCATCCCTACTCCCTCCCTTCGGGAGGGCCGGGGAGGGCTTTTAATGTTATTACCGTCACCTCGTTCCATGCGCCCAGCCTGAACGGAATGAAGCCGCCCATGCCCCTCGACACGTGTATGGCCCTCCGCCCAACGTAGTACAGCCCTCCCCACTCATCGTAGCTCAGTGCCGCCGGCGACCACCCGAACGCCTCCAGCTGTCCCGCGTGCGTGTGCCCCGACAGCGTAAGCTGTGCCCCGCTCTTCGGCAAGATCACCCGCCGCCACGCCGAAGGGTCGTGCTCGAGCATTACGACGAATGCCCCCGCCCGCGTTCCGGCCAGCGCCCGACCGATGTCGCCGCGCTGCGGATGAGGAGGGCGGCCGTCGTTCTCCATTCCCGCCACCACTATCGAGTCGCCGCCGCGCCGTATCACGCGGTTCGTATTGTTAAGCAACTCCCAGCCGAAGCTCCTCTCCATCTCCTGCAACTCACGCTCGTTGGCCGCCTTCACGTCGTCCGTCGCGTCGATGTAAGCCGCGTAATCATGATTGCCCAGCACCGAGAAGATGCCGTCACGGGCCCTTATCCCGCTCAGCAGGGCCGCAAACGGGCGCAGCTCGCGCGGCTCCATGTTCTGCAAGTCGCCCGTGAACGCTACCATATCGGCTCCCTGAGCGTTGATGCTGTCTATCCCCCTGCGCAGCACCGAGGCGTGGCTCGCCCCGTAAGTGCCCGCGTGCAGGTCGCTGAAGTGCACTATCTTGTAGCCGTCGAAGGCCTCAGGCAAGTCGGGCGAGGCAAACTCCACGTGCCTCACCTCAAGCCTGTTGAAGCCCGCCGTGCCGCCGTACACCACCGTGCCCACCACCGCCAGTGCAAGGACAAACCCCACCAGGTTGCCCCAATTGTTGCGCTGCCGCCAGAATCGGCAGTGCGCCCACCCGAGGAAAGAGCACGCCGCGTAGACGAATTTGGGGGCTACCATCACGCCTAAGAGCAGCAGGTAAATGTCGAGCACCAGCATGCTGCGCGGCGCGAAGTCGCGCTGCGTCGCCAGAATAATGGTGTAAACGAACATGAAAGCCCCCGGCAACCACCACAACACGCGCTGCCACCACAGGTAGCGAGTGTGCCGCCGCAACATGCGGCGGTCCAAATACAGGTCCGGGAGAGTAATGAACAAAATCAGGTAAACGAATATTCGTGCTATCATAAGCTGTTGTTTAATTATGGTTATGCGGTTTGTTTCATGTTATGCGGTTATCTCGGTTATTAGGTTATACGGCTTCACGTTTCATAAGGCGTTGGCTTTCGGACAAAATAAAACGGTCTTACATTACATGCAAAACCGCTTCCCCGTCGTTGTTTTACCCTTTCACCTTCTCACTTTTCCACCCTTTCACCTTTCAAACTCTATCTCCTCGCCCCTCACGGAGTCGTCTATCACCCCGCAATTGAGCACGTGCCGGCCGTTGCAGAACGTGTGCACCACCTCCCAGTCGAGCGTACGCCCTGCGAGCGGAGTCCATCCGCACTTGCTGCGCACGTCGCCGTCGGTCACCGTGCGGCGGCTTCCCGGCCTCACTACGGCTATGTCCGCCTTGTAGCCAGGCCGCAGGAATCCGCGCCCGCGCACGCCGAACAGCCGCGCAGGGCGGTGCGCCATCAGCTCCACCACGCGCTCCACGCTCAACACGCCCTCGTCCGCCAGCGTGAGCATGGCCGCCAATGAGAACTGCAGCATGGACATCCCGGAGGCCGCCCGGCAGCATCCGCCCTGCTTGTCGGTAAGCAGATGCGGCGCGTGGTCGGTGCCCACGACGGCTATGCGGCCGTCTGTCAGCGCGCGCCGGAGCGCCTCGCGGTCGTCGGCCGACTTCACCGCGGGGTTGCATTTGATGCGCGCCCCAAGCCGTGAGTAGTCCGCTTCGGTAAACAAAAGGTGGGCCACCACCGCCTCGGCGGTAACCTGCGGCATGTCGTCAAGCCACGGCTCAAACAGCGAAAGCTCTCTCGCCGTGGTCACATGGGCCACGTGCAGACGCGTGCCGAACCGCCGCGCCAACCTCACGGCGTGCTCCGTCGAGCGGTAGCAGGCCTCCGCGCTTCGTATCTCGGCATGGTGCACGACATCCGGGTCGTCGCCGTACATCCCTTTTGCACGCGCCATATTGGCGTTGATAAGCCCCGTGTCTTCGCAATGGGCCATAACCAACACCGGCGCCGAAGCGAACACTCGCTCAAGCGCCTCTTGCCTGTCTACCAGCATGTTGCCCGTAGACGATCCCATGAAGAGCTTTATTCCCGGTATGCGGCGCACGTCCAACGAGCCGAAAAGGTCGGCGTTCGTGTTCGTTGCACCAAAGAAAAACGAATAGTTAACCCTGCTCTCGCGCGCCGCTATGGCGTATTTCGCCTCGAGAGCTTCGAGCGTCGTGGTCTGCGGAACGGTGTTGGGCATGTCGAAAAACGACGTCACGCCGCCATAGACGGCGGCCCGCGTCTCGCTTGCGATGTCGGCTTTCGCCGTAAGACCAGGCTCGCGGAAGTGCACGTGGTCGTCAATCACGCCCGGTAAGACGAAACACCCCGCGGCGTCGACCACCTTGTCGAACCGTCCGCGGGGCGTTCCCTCACCTATTATAATGTCTTTAATACGATCGTCTTCTATCGCCACCGCACCCTTGAAGCGTCTGCCCTCGTTCACTACGGTGGCGTTGTCTATCAATATCTCCATACTCTCGATTATTGCGCGCTTATCATCCTCACTGCATCCCGCCGCCTGCCTCGGCCACAGAGTCGGCCCCGCTCCCTACGGGAGCTGCCATCTCGTTGGGCGTGGGCGCGCTTGCCGCCGGTGCCACAGCGTCCCCCGGCGTGGCGGTACCGTTCATTATGGCCTCGTTCTGGCGGGCTTTCTCGTAGTAATCGCTTACGTAAGGATCGCTCTTAAACTTGTCCGTGGCCTTGCTCATGATGTCTTCTATCCACGGCGAGAGCTGCGGATACCTGTGGCCGGCCGTCATCATGAAAAACACGCCGGGACCCAGCACGTTGTCAAAGTTCTCCACTATGAACGTGGTTACCAGCTTGTCCTCCTTCGCTGCTATCTCGTTTGCGCGCTCGGCAAGCTGCACGTTCACGGCGTTAAGGTCCTTGCCGTCCATTATAGCCTGGCTCTGCATGTGTCCTAACTCGCTCACTTCGTTCTCCAGCTGCTTGTACTTGGCTATAAAGTCGAATAGTTTCTCGTTAAGCGGAGTGCCGCTTACCTTCTGCTGCGTATTGTCAATGTTGATCGTTATCTCGCCTTTCTCAAGCACCACGGGCATTATGCCGTCCTCGTCCATAAAGAGCATGGCGATCTTCGTAGAGTCGAGCGTGCCGTTAAAGTTAAATTCGCCGTGCACGATGTCGCACGAGTCTATGTTTTTCATGTCGGTGCCGTCATACGCCTTAAGGAACAGCATACGGCCGTCGAGCGTAGGCACGTTCGACGAGCCTTGGATGTTGTACGTGCTTGCGCACGACGTAAGCATCAGTACGGACAATAGCGAGTAAAGGGTCTTAACCATAAATACGTGTTGTTATATCGGCACAAAAGTACAATCTATTATCGACGTACAAAAAAAAATTCATGCAATTTAAAACAAATAGTCTACTTTTATGTTTTTTTTGGCTTATCGGCCGCAGCCGTCCTCCGGGCCGCGCAGCCTCCGCCCGGAGGTCCGGCATGCGTCAGCTCTCCTCCTTCTTCAGCTCGTGTGATATGCGGTGAGTGGCGTAAATCTCGATTATGGCCGCCGCGAGCAGCAGCACCACCCAGTTGTTGCGCACGTAGGTAAGGTAAGCGTAGTAGCCGTTGTCAAACCACCTGACAAACAGCGGCAACAGCAGCTGCAGCGTGTCCTCGAGCATCAGCACGGCCGATATGATGAACATCACGTCGGCCACAGTCAATATTCGCCTGAGCCTCCTCAGCGCGAGGTTGCCGCCGTCGTAAGTCTGCAATAGCTGCATCGAGGCGAAGGCCGACGCCCCCGCCGCAAACACCGCAGCCGCCACGGAGCCGCCGGCAAACACGTAAAGGCCGGCCCCGGCCGCCATGAGCACGGCCCCGGCCGCGAACACTACGTTTTGCCACTTATTCAGTTGTCTCATCATTAGCTTTATCGGTCTTGTCGTCGTCGCTCAACACGAATATGTCCTCGTCGTCGGCCTTCATGAAGTAGCGTTCACGCGCTATCTTGGTTATCGCCTTCGGGTTGCGCTTCAGTTCCCTCAGCATGCGTTCGGCCTGCAGGTGCTCGGCGGTGTAGGCTTCTATCTCGCCCTTCATCTCGCGCACGAGCATCCTGTTGCGCACGTGACGCAGCACGCTGTTTTCGCCGACGAAGCCTATTAGCACGCAGCCCGTCAGCGTCACCAGCAGGTATCTCCTGCGGACCACCTGTCTCCATATCGCATGTAAACGGCTCATTACTATTATATTTGTTTCGGGCTGCAAAGATAATGCAAGTCGAGCGTAATGCAAAATAAAAACGAGAGAAACGAAGTTTTTATTTTCATTACCGAGCGCAGTTTATCTTATTTTACGCAGCTCGGCATAAAACGCTCACCGCTGAATTGCATAAAGAAGTACAAAATGCTCTTGTAAGGACATAATTTATTATGTCCGCACGTTTCGTAGAAACGTATTTTATTGACAATAATTTAATTAAACGCCCTTTTAGTGCGTGCGGACATAATAAATTAAGTCCCTACAAGAGAGCCGGATAGCAAAAGCGCGGTGTTACCAAAGGCCGCGTATCGCATCGCAAAAGGTTACCTTTCAGGCAACGAAAAGCCGCATCTTGCGGTGCAAAATGCGGCTTTTGGAATGCGTATCGTAACATGCTTAATTACGACATGTTACGGTTTTATCATAAATTACTGTCCGGGCATATTCTCGACCGACTCGATTATGTCGGCGTAATTGCTCCAGCCCTCGGCCGTCTTGTATGTCTCCACGGCCTCGGCAGGCACGTATATGTGCTCTATTCCAGTGGCGGTAAATTCCGACTGGCGGGCTATTGCCGGCGGCGTGGTCATGTTTATTATAAGCGTCGACACCGTGCAAGCCATTCCGAAAGCATTGTAATCAATCGAGCCGCAATTGTTTACCGTCACCGTCTGCAACGACATACAGCCTGAGAACGTGTGGTTTTTCATGTCGCTGCTTGTATTCCAAACCGCAGAAGTGATATTCGTATCGCTGAAAGTCGACGTCGACGATACCGTAACACCTTCGGGCACAGTCAATTCACCCTCGAGCATGGATTCATTAAACGCGTAGCCGTTGATAGTCTCCAAACTCTCGGGGAAGGTTATCGACGTAATCGCCGTCTCCTGAAACGCAGAAACACCTATCGTTTTAAGTCCGTCCGGCAATGTGACGGAAGCGAGCGACTTGCACCCAATGAAGCAGTATCCAGCCAGACTTTCTATCCCGTCGGGCAATACGATGCCCGTCAATACGGCCTCACTCCTGGGATTTATTGTTGTTGATTCAAGAAGTGTTTTCGGAAATTCAGTCAAAAGCGTGCCTTCATTGCTGTAAAGCGTAGCTCCGGAAAGGTCGAGATTTATCTTCAAATCCTTGCAGTCGGCGATGGCTTCAAGGTCTTTTACATTGATGGCACCCTTTATCACCACGCTACCGTTGCCTGCTTCAGCAGCCTTAATCACAGCGTCAGAGGTAAGCTCTCCTGCCGCAGCAGTCTCTATCACGTTGCTTACGGGGAAGTCTACTTCCGTGTCAGGCTCAGCCCAGGCTTTATCTAATGTGGCTGAGATATTGACGGTCTCGCCCTCGAACAGCGAGGCAATGTCGCCGCGCAGCACCGTGCGGTAGTTGGCTTTCAGCGGAACGCTGTTTATCGCGGCGTCTCCGGGCGTGCCGCTGCCGTTCGGCGTGTAGGTCAGCGTCATGTTGCTGTTGGCTCCCTCCGTAGGCGCCGGCACGTAGAATGTGGTCACCTCGGTGCCGTCAGCCTGCCCCGTTACGGTCTTGTCGAGCGTGTAGGCATAAGTAAGGGCGGCGTCTCCGCTTGCCACGCCGGCCTGCACGTTCCATGAGTCGGCCACGTCAGTCATGTCGAGTCTCACCTCGTCGCCGGTGTTTAACGTCGACGTGGTATTCAGGGTTACTTTAGCCACGGCGTGGGTCAGCGTCACCTTTTCGGCGTTGGTCGGGGTTACGCCGTCCAGCATGCCGCAGAACGCCAGTGCCTTAGTCAGGTCTGCCCCTTCGGCCAGCTTGCGGTTCTTCAGGTCTCCGCCGTAGGCTGCCGCCCCGGCGTTGTCCGCCCAGAACACGAAGTCATACACAGCGTCTGGATCCAAGCCGCTAACGGTGAACGTAAACGCGCCGTCTGCGCCCGACGCCAGCGCCTCGTGCTGCGAGCCTACGAGGTTGCCGCCTTGATCATAAACCTCTAAGAGGCAGCGGTCTATCGTCACGTCGTCGTCGGCATACGTCGGCACGCGCGTCTGCAGGCCGTCGTCCACGGTCGCCCTTATCACGGCCACGCCGCCGCCCTGCGGTGAGCCAAGCTCCTCTTGGCTGCAAGATGCCAGCATGGCTGCCACGCCGAGCATCAGGAATAATGGTCTTCTCATCTTCATCTGTGGTTTTATTAATTGTTGATAAATAAGTTGTAACGTTAAAACTCCACTACGAACGTGTCGTCGTCCCACCGGTAGTCGAGCCCCACTCCGCCGCTGCCATTGCCCGAGGTGAGGAAGTTGCCGCGTATGGTGGTCACCCGTCCGCAGCGGTAAGGAACGCTTACGCGCCGCGTCACGGCCACAGTGCGCCCGTCGGGGCCGACTACGCTTACCGTCAGCCGCACCTCGTTGTCGTCCGTCGAGGCCAGTATCCAGTCGGAGGCGAGCACCGCCGAGCCGTCGGCGGCGACCTCCGGGCAAGGACGGCACTCATACGACAGGCCCTCTACGGCGTCGTTAGGCTTGCCCGTGACCACGTTGAACCGCGACGGGAAGAAGCCCTCGTAGCCGACCCTGACCGTAAGGTCGGCCAGCGACGGCGCGCCCTGCACGACGGCATAACGGTATGCGTCGACGGCAACGATGCGGTAACGTGCCAGCGGACGCGCCATTTCCACACGCACGCCGGCACCGTCGGCCCCCACACTCACGCCTTCGGCCACGGCGTAAGCCGCGTCCCTAGCGTCGGTGCAGGCTGAATAAGGTGATTGGGTTATCGCCACTTGGCGCAGGTCGGCGGCGTCGTAATACGGAGAAAGGCCGGTCTCGGGGTCGGCGCAGTCGCTCCACATGCGTATGTCATAACGCCCCTCGTCCATCGGTATGTCGAAAGTAACAGCCGCCCCGGCCGTAGTTCGCGCCACCGTGTCAAGCCGCAAGACCCTCTCGCCGCCGCCGCTCACCACAGCCTCCACTATGAACCGACGCGCGGCAGGCCCGGCGGCGGCGCGCATGGCACCTTCGTAAGGGGGCATGCACGGGTCGGGCAGGAAGGCCGTAAGCCGCATCACGGGCATCACGGGCCTTTCGCGGCCGAGGCTCACGGTCACGTCGGTCACGTCGCCGTCGGCCACGCAGGCGTCGGTACGGCCGCTCAGGGGCACGGCTGCGACTGCGCCGCCGGCACGAGTGAGCCACTCCATGAGCGCGGGGCGCGACATGCCGGGACGGGGAGCACCGCCCTCCGCCCAGTTGGCCACGGCCATTACGGTGTAACATCCGCCGTCTACGACATATAAAACTGGCGAATAACGCTCGCCGCCCGAGAAGCGGCGTTCCTTAACGGGACGGCCGTCTTGGGTGTAGACGGCCACCATGATGCTGTCAACGGGCACGTCCTGCACGGCCGAACGGTCGACGGTGACGAAGAGTCCACGCGTAGCGTCGTGCGGAAGGTCCTTGCACGAGGTTGCCGACAGGCATGCCAAAAGGGCCGCCACGGGCCACAGGAGCCAGCCTAAGGGCTTAAATACTATGTATGGGGGGGGTAAAACCGAAGACGCGAGAAAGGCCGCTCAGACGCAAAAAGGCATCCTTCAGACGGCAGGGCACGACCGCAGCCGAGCCCGACGGCCGCCTAACGTCGAAGCGGTGGTGATTTACGCAATGTCCCGTCATCGTGTATCTGCATTTAAACATAAAACCGAGGATAAGCAGCTACGGGCAACCGCCACGGCGCAAAGACTTATCCTGCAATATCATTTAATGCTTGCAAAAATACTAATTTATCCTAATTTAAAAACACGATTAAGCTATTTTAACCGTAAAAACATTCATACGGTTTTGCAATAGGTAACCTTTCGCCTCTCAAAAGGTCACCTTTTATCGTCCAAAAGGTAACCTTTTACAAGCCGAAAGGCGGCCTTTTAGGAAACGCGTCGCAAACGACTGACAACCAAGCAATTACCAAAGGTACGAAATACGACGTAAACTTAGTGCGCGCAGCGCGGCCCTGCCACGCCTGTTAAAACACTAAAAACGGCCATATTGCGTTATTAAAATGGTTACAAACCTTAGGTCTTGCCGTCATCATATAAACAATACCGAATTAAGAAACAAATAAATACATCAATGAGAAAACTTATTTTGTCAGCCATCGTTGCGGCAGCGACGATGATTACCTGCGCAGCGTCGGCTAAAGACGTGTACGTGTCTACGTCGTTCCGCGAGCCGGCCAACGAGGGGCTGCGCTTCATCTACAGTTACGACGGTTTGCGCTGGGACACGATACAGGGCACTTTCCTGCGCCCGGAAGTGGGCACGCAGAAGGTGATGCGCGACCCGTCGATAGTAAAGGGTCCCGACGGTACGTTCCATCTTGTGTGGACTTCGAGCTGGAAGGGCGACAAGGGCTTCGGCTACGCCTCGTCGAAAGACCTCATACACTGGAGCGAGGAACGGCTGATAAACGTCATGGACGACCCTACTACGGTGAACGTATGGGCACCGGAATTGTTTTACGACGACGTAAAGCGGCAGTACATGATCGTGTGGGCATCGTGCGTGCCGGGCAAGTTCCCCGACTACGAGGAAGACCATTATAACAACCACCGCCTTTATTACGTAACGACGAAGGACTTCAAGAAGTTCAGCAAGGCGAAAGTACTCATCGACCCCGACTTCAGCTGCATCGACGCAACCATACTGAAGCGCGGCGACAAGGACTACGTAATGGTGCTCAAAGACAACTCGCGCAAGCAACGCAACCTCAAGGTGGCGTTCGCCGAATCGCCCTACGGACCGTGGAGCAAGGCTTCCGAGCCGTTCACCGAGAGCTTCACCGAAGGGCCCACCACGGCGCAGGCCGAGGGCTGGTATTACATCTACTACGACTCTTACCGCCACGGCATATACGGAGCGGCGAGGACTAAGGACTTCAAGACTTTCCAAGACCGCACGGGGGCCGTCAGCTTTCCCGTAGGACACAAGCACGGCACGGTGTTCATGGCACCGGAAGAGCTCGTGCAGAACCTCATCAAGGAAAACCGCGACGCCGTACACTATACGGGCAGCGTGGTAGCAACGCCGGCCCGCCACGACGGCGGACTGTCGCCCGTAGTAGGCGTGCACAACATACAGACCATGCGCGCCGAGAAAGGCTGGCTCTACAACCACCAGCCGATGATGGCATACTGGAACGACAAGTTCTACATGCACTACCTGACCGACCCGCGCAGCGAGCACGAGGCTCCGGGAAAGACCATGCTCCAGACGTCGGAAGACGGCTACACATGGACAGAGCCCATAGAGCTGTTCCCCGAATACGACGTGCCCGACGGCTTCACCAAACCCGCATGGCCGGGCGTAGTGGCCAAAGACCTCAAGGCGATAATGCACCAGCGCGTAGGCTTCTACGTCTCTAAGTCGGACAAGCTCATCGCAATGGGCAACTACTGCGTGGCCATAACGCCTAAGGACGACCCCAACGACGGCAACGCCATAGGCCGCGTGGTGCGCGAGATTAAGGCCGACGGCTCGTTCGGCCCAATCTACTTCATATATTACAACCACGGCTTCAACGAGAAGAACACCGACTATCCTTATTATAAAAAGTCGAAAGACAAGGAGTTCGTAAAGGCCTGCGACGAGCTGCTGGCCGACCCGATGATACGCATGCAGTGGGCCGAGGAGGCCGACAGGAACGACGACATCCTGCCGCTAAAGACTCCCTACAAGGCGTTCAGCGGCTATACCCTGCCCGACGGGCGCAAGGTGGGCCTGTGGAAGCACGCCCTGACGAGCATGAGCAGCGACGGCGGCAACACTTGGCGCTACCCGGCAAAGCGCGCGCACGGCTTCGTAAACTCAAACGCAAAGATATGGGGGCAACGCCTTTCCGACGGTACTTACGCCACCGTCTACAACCCCGCCGAATACCGTTGGCCGCTGGCCATCTCGCTGAGCAAGGACGGACTTGAGTACACCACGCTCAACCTCATCAACGGCGAAGTGACTCCCGAACGCCACTGGGGACTCTACAAGAGCTACGGCCCACAGTACACGCGCGGCATACTTGAAGGCAACGGCACCCCGAAGGACGGCAACCTCTGGGTGACATACAGCAACAACAAGGAAGACATGTGGGTGGCCTGCGTACAGGTACCCGTAAAACTCGAAGCCACCGAGCACGCTTCGGGAGGTTTCGGCCGATACAAGAAGCTGGCCGACATGACCGACTGGAACATCTACTCGCCGCTCTGGGCTCCCGTAAGGCTCGACGGCGACTGGCTGACGCTGAGCGACAAGGATCCGTATGACTACGCACGGGTCGAGAAAGTGATACCGGCGACGAAAGAGCTCACGGTTGAATTCGACGTGAAGCCCGGGCAGAACGACCACGGACAGCTGAACATCGAGTTTCTCGACGCTAAGGGAAACATGTGCTCGCGCATCGTACTTGACTCCGCAGCCGTGATGAAGGTCAAAGGCGGGGCGCGCTACGGCGGCATGCTCAAGCGTTACGAGCCGGGCCAGAGCTATCACATAAAGGCCATGCTCTCCGTAGACGGACACGTAGGCACCTACTTCGTAAACGGCAAGAAGGCCACGGCGCGCATGTTCGACACACCCGTCGACGCTATAACGCGCATCGTGTTCCGCACCGGCAACCTTTTTGACAAGCCCGACATCGAAACTCCCGCCGACCAATACGTCGACATGCCGCGCGCCGACGAGCAAGACCCCATGGCCACGTTCGCAATAGCCAACCTCACGACAAGGTCGACCGATGCCGACGCTAACGCCGCCGTACTGAAATATGACGACTACAAGCACTACGCCGACTACTTCAACACGATGGAGGACGAGAACATCGTAACCACTATCCCCAACAGCAAGTCGTCGGAGTGGATGGCGCGCAACATCCCCCTCTTCGACTGCCCCGACAAGGACATGGAGGAGATTTACTACTTCCGTTGGTGGTCGCTGCGCAAGCATATCAAGCGCACTCCCGTAGGCCTCGGCATGACCGAGTTCCTCGTGCAGCGTTCTTACGCCGACAAGTACAACCTCATAGCCTGCGCCGTAGGCCACCACATAATGGAGACCCGCTGGCTGCGCGACACCACGTACCTGCACCAGATACTCAACACATGGTACCACGGCAACGACGGCAAGGCAATGACGAAGATGAACAAGTTCAGCTCATGGAACCCGGCAGCCGTCTACGAGGCTTACAAAGTGCTCGGCGACACGGCGTTCGTGCTCGGCCTCAAGCCGTCGCTCGAAGATGAGTACGCCCGCTGGAAAAGCACCAACCGCCTGAAGAACGGACTCTACTGGCAGGGCG
Source organism: uncultured Prevotella sp. (assembly GCA_944319945.1). Classification (GTDB taxonomy): domain Bacteria; phylum Bacteroidota; class Bacteroidia; order Bacteroidales; family Bacteroidaceae; genus Prevotella. Next base: position 5,067 of record CALUFN010000023.1, on the reverse strand, counting down.
ACGTGCAGGACGGAATGGAGGAAAGCATAAGCGGAGGCCGCCGCAAGCAGTACGCACGCCCGACGATAAACAGCTACATGTACGGCAACGCACGGGCATTGGCCGAGTTAAACCTTTTGGCCGGCGACGCGTCTAAAGCTAACACATACAACCTCGAAGCCGACACCATGAAGAGCCTGATACAAGACAGGCTGTGGAACGGGAAGCACTCGTTCTTCGAGACGGTGAGAGGCGACACCGCAGCTGCCGTGCGCGAGGCGATAGGCTACATTCCGTGGTACTTCAACCTGCCCGACGCAAAGACTTACGACACGGCTTGGCTGCAGCTTGAAGACGAAGACGGATTCTCCGCTCCCTACGGACTCACCACGGCCGAGCGCCGCCATCCCGAGTTCAGGAGCCACGGTGTAGGCCGCTGCGAATGGGACGGCGCCGTATGGCCGTTCGCCACGAGCCAGACGCTTACGGCTTTCGCCAACTACCTGAACAACTATCCCGACCCGGTATTGGGCGACACTACGTTCTTCAAGCAGATGAAACTGTACGTAGAGAGCCAGCACCACCGCGGCCGTCCGTACATCGGCGAATACCTCGACGAGAAGAACGGCGCGTGGCTTATGGGCGACCGCGAGCGCAGCCGCTACTACAACCACTCTACGTTTGCCGACCTCGTTATCACCGGACTGGTAGGTCTCCGTCCGCAGGCCGACGGCAGCGTGGTGGTTAATCCGCTCGTACCGAAGGACACTTGGACTTACTTCTGCCTCGACAACGTGAACTACCGAGGCGACGTCCTCACCATAATATATGATAAGGACGGACAACGTTACCACCAGGGCAAGGGCCTCAGCCTGCTCGTAAACGGCAAGTTGGCCGCCCGGCGCGACGACATCGGCAAACTGACATACAAGAAATAACACTCAGGAAAGTTGAAGTAGTTAAGCCAAAGACTGCAAGGCGTTTGGCGTTAGCTACTTCAACCGTATTGAATATCGAAACTACTAAAAGCAATGAAACGACTCATCTTGCCTGCACTGCTGTTTTTCGGCATCACCGCAGGCGCACAGACATACGAAACGAAGTACGCAAGACCGCTCTCGGACATACTGAACGACGTATCGAAAAGGTTCGGGATACGGCTCAAATACAACGTGGACACTACGGGACTGAAGCTGACCTACGCCGACTTCCGCGTGCGTCCGTACTCTTTGGAGGAAACGCTTAATAACATACTCGCGCCATTCGACTTCAAGGCAGTAAAGCAAAACGACAAGCTCTACAAGATAAAGCCCTACGAATATCCGCGCCGCCAGCCCGAAGACGGAATGAAACTGATACCTTATCTTTCGTCGCTCTACGGCGACAAGGCCGCATGGGAGGACCGCCGTGACACCCTGCGCAAGGAAGTAAGAGAGCGTCTCGGCATAGACAAGCTGCTCGCCGTATGCTCAAAAGAAGCTCCGGAATACGGCAAGACAAGGAAATTCGACGGCTATACGGTGCAGAACTTCCGCCTGAAAACAGCCAACGGGCACACCGTTTGCGGCTCTATCTACGCACCGAAAGGTAAGGGCAAGCATCCTCTTATAATATGTCCGAACGGCCATTTCGCAAACGGACGCTACGGCGAGGTACAACAACAGAGGCTCGCAACGCTCGCCCGCATGGGTGCCGTTTGCGTTGACTACGATCTTTGGGGATGGGGAGAGTCGGCCGACGAGGTAGGCTCCGAGGCCCACCAAACACCCGAAGCCCACGTAATGCAGGCGCTCAACGGCATACGCATACTCGACTGGATGATACAGCACAAGGACGTAGACAAGACACGCATAGGCGTGAACGGCGGTTCGGGAGGCGGCACGCAGTCGGTGCTTCTTAGCGTGCTTGACGACCGATATACGGCATGCTGCCCCGTAGTAAGCGTGTCGTCATGGTTCGACGGCGGCTGTCCGTGCGAAAGCGGGATGCCCATACAGCTCTCAGGAGGCGGCACATGCAACGCCGAACTGGCTGCAATGTTCGCCCCGAAACCTATGATGCTCGTAAGCGACGGCGGCGACTGGACATCCACCACACCCGAACTTGAATACCCGTACCTGCAAAGAATATACGGATTCTACGGCGCGACGGACAATATTAAGAACATACATCTGCCCAAAGAACGCCACGACTTCGGCCCGAACAAGCGCAACGCAGTGTACAAATTCTTCATCGAGACGTTCAATCTTGACGCTTCTAAACTCGATGAAAGCAAGGTTACGATTGAAGACGAAAACGCATTAAGATTCACACCTAAGGCAAAATGAGAAAGACATTACTGACAATGGCGTGCATCGCCGCGACATTCGGCACGGCATACGCCGACACGCAGAAGGAGAACAGCCACATACTGTGGTACGACGAGCCTGCGGCCACATGGACGGAGGCCCTGCCCATAGGCAACAGCCGCCTCGGAGCGATGGTGTTCGGCACGCCGTCGGCTGAGCGGTTACAGCTCAACGAGGAGACTATATGGGCCGGACGGCCTAACAACAACGCCAACCCGGAGGCTCTTGAGTATCTACCGAAGGTGCGCCAGCTGGTCTGGGAGGGCAAGTATAAGGAGGCGCAAGACCTCGCCACGGCACATGTACAGGCAAAGACGAACAGCGGAATGCCCTACCAACCGTTCGGAGACCTGTACATCAACTTCCCGAACGTAAACGACTACACCGGCTATTACCGCGAGCTTAGCCTCGACTCGGCACGCGCCGTGACACGTTTCACGGCCGACGGGGTGACCTACAAGCGTGAATACATAGCCTCGCTGGCCGCCAACGTGATATTAGTACACCTCACGGCGAGCAAGCCCGGCATGATAACATGCAACGCCCAGATGACCTCGCCGCAGCAAGACGTGACTATAAGGACCGAGGGCGACGAGATAGTGCTCAGCGGAATAAGCGGCCTGCACGAAGGACTGAAAGGCAAGGTGACATTCACAGGGCGCGCCACGGCCAAGATAAAAGGCGGACGAATGAGCAGCAGCGACGGCGTATTGCAGATTAACGGGGCCGACGAAGCCACGATTTACCTGACCATAGCCACCAACTTCAAGCACTACGACGACATTTCGGGCAACGACACCCTGCTCTCCGAACAGGCGTTGCGCAAGGCCTTAGCCACCGAATACCCGGCAATGAAGCAGGCACACGTGGCAAAATACAAGTCGCAATACGACCGCGTGAAGCTCGACTTGGGCGCGGACGCCTTCGCCGACATGACCACCGACAAGCGTGTGGAGACGTTCAAGCAGCACACCGACCTGCACCTGGTGGAGACTTACTTCCAGTTCGGCCGCTATCTGCTCATCTGCACGTCGCAACCGGGCACCCAGCCGCCAACGCTTCAAGGTATATGGAACGACAAGATGCTACCGTCCTGGGACAGCAAGTACACATGCAACATCAACCTTGAGATGAACTACTGGCCAGCCGAACTGACAAACCTGAGCGAACTGAACGAACCGCTGTTCAGCCTGATTAAGGACGTAAGCGAGACGGGTCGCGAGTCGGCACGCATAATGTACGGAGCCGACGGATGGGTGCTCCACCACAACACCGACATCTGGCGCGTGACGGGAGCCATCGACAAGGCTCCGTCGGGGCTGTGGCCTACAGGCGGCGCATGGGTGTGCCAACACTTGTGGGAGCATTACTTATATACGGGCGACAAGAAGTTCCTCGCCGAGGTCTACCCGATAATGGAAAACGCTGCAAGGTTCCTCAACCAAATCATGGTGCAGAACCCGTCAAAGAAATATTGGCTGATATGCCCGAGCCTCTCGCCCGAAAACCAGCATAGGCACAAGGCTACCACGGCGGCCGGGGTAACAATGGACAACCAGCTGATATACGACCTCTTCAACCACGTAATCGACGCGACGGAGATATTGGGCAACACCGGCGCGACGGCGTTCACCGACAGTCTGAAGGAAAAATTAGCCATGCTGCCGCCCATGCAGACTGGCAGATGGGGACAACTGCAAGAGTGGAAGGACGACTGGGACAATCCCGACGACACCCACCGCCACGTATCCCACCTCTACGGACTATACCCGAGCAACCAGATTTCGCCGTTCCGCACGCCCGAACTGACCGCCGCCGCACGCACGTCGCTCATCCACCGCGGCGACCCCTCTACCGGATGGAGCATGGGTTGGAAGGTTTGCCTGTGGTCGCGACTGCTCGACGGCAACCACGCATGGAAGCTCATAGGCGACCAGCTGACGCTCGTGCGCAACGAGAAGAAGAAAGGCGGCACCTACCCCAACCTCTTCGACGCTCACCCGCCGTTCCAGATTGACGGCAACTTCGGTTGCGCAGCCGGCATAGGCGAAATGCTACTGCAGAGCCACGACGGCTTCGTCTACTTGCTGCCGGCCCTCCCCGACGCTTGGAAAGACGGCAACGTGAGCGGCCTGAAGGCACGCGGAGGCTTCGAGGTGAGCCTTGAATGGAGCAGCAACAAGGTGAAGAAAGCCGTAATAAAGTCAGAATTAGGCGGCAACCTACGCATACGTTCGGCCGTACCGCTCAAGGGCAAGGGGCTTAAGAAGGCAAAAGGCGAAAACAGCAACCCGCTCTACGCCGTGCCGACCGACGTGAAGCAGCAGATCAACGCCCCCGACGCCATCGAACCGATGCCGGCACTCGAAAAGACGTATCTTTACGACATAAATACCGAGAAGGGCGCAACATACACCTTCACGGCCGCATAACGGACATAAACGAGCAGGAAAGCCGAGGCCAAGACACGGACCGCAACGCTTGCCTTCCCTATTAAAATTTACGCAATACACAAACAAGCATAAGGTTTTCAGCGCGTCACCGCGTAACATACTGAAATCCAAAGCCTTGCAAAAGACCGTCTTTTACAGTGCAAAAGGTGGCCTTTTGGCGTATAAAAGGTGGCCTTTTGGCGTATAAAAGGTTACCTTTCGCAACACAATAGGGGTTCATCCGCAAATCTGTTGGATGTTCATTTGCAAAAAGAGGAAGTTGCCGTAAAAGTCGTATATTTGTAGTT
>CALUFN010000022.1 GCA_944319945.1 uncultured Prevotella sp. | reverse complement strand
GTCAACTATAAAGGTACTAAAAATATTCCATTCCCACAACTTTTTTATGCTTTTCTTATGCCGAACTCACGTTAAAACAGTTTCCCTTGTTCCCAATTTAAGTCGGGATACGCAGTTTTCAGTTCATTGACGCTGTGCTCTATGCCGCTTCCACCTGAAGTGGCGAACGGTATTATGCGCTTTCCATTCAAGTCATGGCTCTCTATGAACGTGTTGATAATTCTCGGAGCCACTCCCCACCAAATGGGGTAACCGATGTAAACCACGTCGTAGTCGCCCATGTTGTCTTTCTTCTCCTTTAGCTCCGGACGGCTTTTTGCATCGCTCATTTCTATGGAACTGCGCGACTGCTTGTCATTCCAGTCTAAGTCGGCGTTTGTGTATTCTTGCGCCGGAATAATCTCGAAAAGCTCTCCACCGTTTTTCTCGGCTATTTGTTTTGCCGCTCTTGCCGTTGTGCCCGTAGCCGAAAAGTATGCTACGAGCGTCTTCCCCTTCTTTTCGTCATTGGCATTTTGATGATTGTTTTTGCCTTGTTTGCATGCGCAGATATTTGTGCTTATGAAAATCGCTGCGATTAAAATTACGAAGATCTTAAATGTTTTCATAACTGTTTCGGTTTTATTCTTTTGCAAATATACGGCATATAATGCAATAATGGCATATATGAATCACAGACAGTTGTATCCGTTTTACTGTTTTTAGCCATATCTGCGATTCGTTCGCGTCTTAATGGAGCGTTTCACGCCGAAGCTGCTTGCGTGGCTTACGGGTAACAGGAACTAATGCGTCGTGTAAGTAAATACGCTGAAATGTTTACTTTCTGATTTTTTTTGACGCTTCAGGGCCGCTTTGTTTTTGGCGTGAAGTTTTTAGACCGTAAATACGGCGGTTACGAGTGTGCAAACGTATCATGCATCGGGTTAGCTTGTTATGCCGGTATGGCGGTCAGGTGTGCAATGACGAAGGCTCGAAATCGTGTGGAAATAGGGCAAAATAGGTATGAAAAAGCCGTCGGAGCGGGTGGTTCCGACGGCTTTTTGTGTGGCCAAAAGTATGGTTTTGCCACGTCAGAGATATCCTTTTAGCTTGCCGAAGGCCATTAATGGGAATGCTGATTGCCGCCGTTTGCACAGCAACGGGGCGTTACGGCCGTTTGCGCAATGCTGTTTTTGGGAATAATGCGTACATTTCCGTCATGACAAAATGTAAGCCGCTTCTTCATGACGTTTGTCAAGATGACATTCCGCCCATGTGCGGTCATTCCGTCTTCAGCTCTTGTTGCTTGCGGTAGGCCGTGCATGTGAACGCGCTGACCAGCTCGCTGCGCTGGTTGGTTATCTTCACCTCAAGGTAGGGCAGCTTGTGGTGGGGAGCCGTCTCTACGGCCTCGGCCGTAAGCACGTCACCCTCTACGGCAGGGCGGACGAACGTTATTGAGCTTTGCACGCTCAGCGTCAGCCGCCCGCCGCCGTTCATCACGGCCGCTACGGCCAGGTCGGCCAGCGTGAAGAGTGCCCCTCCCTGGCATACGCCTCCGGCGTTGAGATGCTCTCGGGTCACGGTCATCACGGCGCGGGCGTGCCTCGGGCTTACCTCGACGAGCTGTGCCCCGGCAGCCCGGGCGAAGCGGTCGCGCTGGTTAAGAAAGTCTTGCAGTGTCATGACGCGGCGGCGTTAGAAGTTGTAATACACTCCGAGCGAGATGTCGTTGCCGTCGAAGTCCATTCCCCATACGCTCGTTTCGCCGCCGCGGTCGAAGTCGGCTTTCTGGTAGCCGAGGAAGCCCACGCGTGCCACTAGGCTGAACCTGTCGAGCTTCAGCTCCACTCCGGGCTTCAGGCCTATGGAGTATTCGTCGCCCTGGCCGTTGTAGTGCCTGTAGCCGAAGCCGCCTTCGCAGAACACGTTTACGAGCTTAGTGTGCAGGAACGTCAGGCGTGCGTAGGGATTAATCTCGAACGTGCGCGAGAGTCCGCTTACCGTCAGGTTACCGTCGATGTTGCTAAGGTTGCCACGCGACCATCCGAACACTACTCCCGCCGCCCATTGGTCGTTGAAGTGATAGCCTATTTCTGGCAGCAGGCTGTACACCGTCTCTTCGTCGTCGCCGTCGTCTATGCTGGCTATGCCGACGTTACCTCCTACGTAAACTTGCGCGCTTGCGCATACCGCGAACATCGCGGCCACTAATGACATGATGATCTTTTTCATTTTAATTTCCTCATTTTTAGGGTTTGATTTTAAATGTTTTTGCGACATTCTGCCGCTTTGTCGGCTGCAAAGGTAATAAAATAATTAAGAGTTAAGAGTTAAGAGTTAAGAAAAATAGTTTTATGGCTTATCAATAAGGCATTTTATAAATTTAAGAATCGAGAAGAATTAAGAGTTAAGAAACGAGATGAATTAAGAAAATATGCCTTGTTGCTAAGCCATAAAACTATTTTTCTTAACTCTTAACTCTTAACTCTTAAATATTTTATTACCTTTGCAGCCTTAACGGTAATTTATAACTTTAAAAAGTTTTGTTCGACATGCAACCGGTTTTCATCGCAGGTCCGTGCGTCATAGAGTCGCAAGAACTGCTTGACACCGTAGCCCGGCGTCTTAGGGAGATTAACGGGACTTACGGCATTGACATCATATTCAAGGCTTCGTTTGACAAGGCCAACCGCACGTCGGCGCGCTCGTTTCGCGGTCCGGGCATCGACCGGGGCCTGCGCATGCTGGCCGACGTGAAGGATAAGTACGGCCTGAGGATACTTACCGACATACACGAGAGTTGGCAGGCGGCACCCGTAGGCGAGGTGGCCGACGTTATACAGATACCGGCCTTCCTCTGCAGGCAGACCGATCTGCTCACGGCTGCCGCCAAGACGGGAAAGACGGTGAACATTAAGAAGGCCCAGTTTCTGAGCGGGCGCGACATGCTTTATCCCGTGGAGAAGGCCCGCGACGTCGGGGCCGCCGACGTGTGGCTGACGGAACGGGGCAACATGTACGGATATAACAATCTTGTGGTAGACTTCCGCAACATCGTCGACATGCTCGACATTGTGCCTACCGTGATAATGGACTGTACCCACAGCGTGCAGAGACCGGGAGCCGGCGGCGGCAAGACGTCGGGCGACCGCCGCTTCGTGCCCTCGATGGCGCTGGCCGCTAAGGCCTTCGGCGCTACGGGCTACTTCTTCGAGGTGCATCCCGATCCCGACAACGCGCTGAGCGACGGCCCCAACATGCTCCGGCTGGACGACTTGGAGGGAGTGATTGAAAAGGTAATGAAAAATGAATAATGAACAATGAAAAATGAATAATCAGGAAAAGAACAATCGTTTAAATGAATTTTCATTATTCAGTGTTCATTTTTCATTTTCTGATTATTCATTTTTCATTTAAATTAGATTATGGAAACAACGGAAAGACTGGCTCATGTGCGTGAATACGCGTCGCGGTGCATACGCGACGAGGCGCAGGCCGTATTGGATTTGTTGCCGCAGCTCGACGATAATTTCGACCGGGCCGTAGGCCTTATGTACCGCTGCCGCGGCAAAGTGATAGTGACGGGCGTGGGCAAGAGCGGACACATCGGGGCGAAGATAGCCGCTACGCTCTCAAGTACGGGCACGCCATCGTTTTTCATCAATCCGCTCGACGTGTTCCACGGCGACCTCGGCGTGATGACTAAGGACGACGTAGTGCTGGCCATTAGCTATTCGGGGCAGACCGACGAGCTGCTGCGCTTCGTGCCCATGCTGCTCCACATGCAGGTGCCCATAATCGGGATGAGCGGCAACGCCGGCTCGCTGCTCGCAAAGTATAGCACGGTGCACCTGCACGTGGGCGTGGCTAAGGAGGCCTGCCCGCTCAACCTCGCTCCCACCAGCAGCACTACAGCAACGCTCGTGATGGGCGATGCCCTTGCCGTGGCGCTGATGGAGGTGAGAGACTTCAAGCCGCGTGACTTTGCGCAGTTCCATCCCGGCGGCGAGCTGGGCAAGCGCCTGCTTACCACTGCGCAAGACGTGATGCGCACGGCCGACATGCCCGTCATACCCCCCACGATGCATCTTGGCGAGGCGATAATACACGTCAGCAAGGGCAAGCTGGGGCTCGGAGTGGCCGTAGAAGGGGGCAGGATTGTGGGGCTTATCACCGACGGCGACATACGCCGGGCCATGGAGAAGTGGCAGGCACAGTTTTTCGACCGCACCGTGGCCGACATTATGACGCGCCAGCCTAAGGTGGTGCCGCCCGACATGAAGATCAGCGACATTCAGGGCATAATGAACAAGTATAAGATACACTCCGTGCTCGTGGTAGACGGCGAGGGCCGACTGCTGGGCGTGGTAGACCATTACAGTTGCATGCTGTAAGAAGCAGACAAGTTCACGGCAGACAAGTTTTCAGCAGGCGAGTAATCAGATACGAGCAGACAAGGAGATTTACCTTGCTGCTTGTACCTCATAAGCTAATAACTTGTCTGCTTGTATCTGATTACTTGTCTGCTATATAAATAAGTAAAAGATGAAAAGATTGTTTTTTTTATTGGCCTTCGTCGTAGTGTGGCGTGCGGCGTGTCCGCAAACGGCGGATACGTCGGCCGTCAGGGCCGACTCGTTGCTTGTAAATTGCTTGCGGAGCGAGGGCGTGACGTTTACCAACGACAATTCGGTGACCCTGTTGATGAACGGTCAGGAGAAGTTCGACGACATGTTCGAGGCCATCCGCCAAGCACGCAGCAGCGTGCATCTTGAATATTTCAACTTCCGCAACGACTCCATTGCCAGCCTGCTTTTCGGTCTGCTCGCCGACAAGGCGGCGCAAGGTGTGGAGGTGAGAGCATTGTTCGACGCCTTCGGCAACGCCTCTAACAACCGTCCGCTCAAGAAGGAGCATCTTGACTCGATTCGTTCTAAGGGTGTGGAGATTTACGAGTTTGATCCGCTGCGCTTCCCGTGGATCAATCATGTCTTTCATCGCGACCACCGCAAGATTGTTGTGATCGACGGCCGTATTGCCTATACGGGAGGAATGAACGTTGCCGATTATTACATCACAGGCACCGAGGAGGTAGGCGAGTGGCGCGACATGCATTGCCGCATAGAGGGCAGCGAGGTTAACACTTTGCAGCGCATATTCCTTAAGATATGGAATAAGGTGACAGGGCAAGACGTCGACGGCCCGCAATATTTCAACGGCGGCGGCGACACCGGCTATGTAGCCGGGCTGAAGCCCGACTCCTGCGTTACGGCCGGCGGCAAGATGGTGGGCATCGTCAACCGCGAGCCGCGCACCACCAACGGCATCATACGCAAGTTTTACACCGAGGCCATCAACAGCGCGAAGGACAGTATTAAGCTGGTGAACCCCTATCTTACGCTCAACCGTAAGCTGAAGCGAGCCTTGCGCAATGCCGTGAAGCGCGGAGTGAAGGTGGAGGTGATGGTGTCTGAGAAAAACGACATACCGTTGACTCCCGACTGCGTTTTCTATACTGTGCACAAACTGATGAAGCACGGCGTTGACGTATGGATTTACCAGGGAGGCTTCCACCATACTAAGGTGATCATGGTTGACGGGCAATTCTGCACAGTTGGCAGTGCCAACCTCAATGCCAGAAGCCTGAATTTCGATTACGAGGAGAACGCCGTCATCATCGATCCGTGCACCACTAAGGAGCTTAGCGACATGTTCGACCGCGACAAGCGGCGGTCGTTCAAGCTGACCGAAGAGGTGTGGGATGAGTGGCGCACGCCGTGGAAGAAGTTCGTAGGCTGGTTTGCCCACTTGCTTTCTCCCTTCCTTTAGGCTTTCGCTGTTACTCTTGGTCGTCGCTTACGATGTCGGACATGAGCCTGATGTCGATCCCACGGATGCCGTGGTCGGCCAGTATGTCCTTATCGTTGTCAAGCTCTTCGCTTATGTCGCGGCTCTTTCCTCCAGCCGCGCTCTCTTTTACGAACTTCTTAAACAAGTCTGCGGCCTCGCCTACGTTGCCCGTGAACCACCGGCAATAGCCAGCGTTAAGCCAGTCGCCGGTCTCGGCGTCGTCGCTTGCCAGCAGGCGGTCGTAGCATTTTCGTGCTTGTTCGTATTTCCCTTCGCCCATGAGCGTCCATGCAAGTACGCGCGTCACGGCCGCAGAGTCGGGATGCTCTATGTCGAGTCTGTAAAGCAATCGGGCCGCCTCTTGGTATCTCTTAGCCTTCGACAGGGCAATGCTGTAGTTAAGCGCGGCTGCGTAGTCGCCCGGTTCCTTGTCGTATATTTCGCCGTAGCACGCCGTTGCTGCCGCGTAGTCGCCGCTCTCGAAGCATGAGCGTGCGAGCAATGACAGCGCCCGCTTGTTGTCAGGCTCCTTGTCGTGCAGCTTCTTGAAATATCTTGCCGCTTGGGCGGGATTGCCGGAATAGTCGAGAGAGTATATGCCGCGTATCAGCAGGCTCTTGGGTTCGTCGCCTTGAGGTAGAGCGTCGACGATGGTCTTTAGCGCCGACTTGTTCTTGTGCTTGATCATAAAGTAGCACAGCTCGGGATACGTTTCGCTCATCCGCGTGCCTCTGAACGCTTCGCCGGTTACGAACGTGAAATGATTTGCGTCAAACGGATTGGCCAGTTGCGAGCGTTGGGGGTACAGACGGAAGAAGCGGTACATGTCTTGAAGTATCATCCTTCTTATGTATGCCGGGCTGCCTTGTTCCTCTACACTCATCACCGGACCGAACGCCTCTTTTGAGTCGAGCATCTCCCTGATGTTAGCCGGCAGGCGGCTGATTACAGACGACACGGCCAGCGCGAACGAGTATTTGTCGCTGTCGCAGAATGGTCCGTTGTTGAGTATGCGGCTGAGCAGGGTGGTATCCTGCAGCTTGCCGGCCGGGCCCGATATCTCGGGATGCTCTGGGTAGAACGGACAAAACCAGTTGGCGGCGTTGTAGAAGAACGGGTAACGCTTCATCTGCGAGAATCCGCCGAAGTATATGTCGGAGCCGGCTTTCTGCATGTTCATCATCTTGGTGAAGCTCTCTTCCATCTTTTCCATTGCCCGCTCAGAGGCTCCCGGGTCGAATATGTCCTGCATAGGGTCGTCCTCTTTCTCTATTATGCCTGTTCTCGTGATTTTCAGGTTGTTGTTCTTCATAAGTTCGGGCATGATGTCGCGCTGTATCTTGTCGTTGTCCTGCTCGGCGTTCATGCAGAATATCATTTGCTTTTGCAGGTCGGCAAGCTCGCTTCTTACGTTGTCTGCCTCCGTCAAGTCGACCACGGTCTTGTTGATTTCGGGCGAGGTACCAGCCGTAAGGGCGAACACCCAGCCTACGAGTGCCTTCTGCCGCAGCTTCTCGTCAGAGGCTTTTGCGTACACTCCGGTCAGCATTCTGAATTTCCCTGCGTCTGCGGTGTTCATCGCGGCCAGCGTGACGGCACTCACCATGAGCTGCGCGTCTATGGTGTCGATCGTTGGCGACAGCACCAGCTCCTCGAAGAAAGCTCGGTCGTTGGCGTTCCATTGGCGCGATATCACGATTTGGCAGAACAGTGCTTGTATGAAGTCGTTGTGCTTGCGGTAGAGTTCTTTGCTCTTTTCCGTCCTCGCCGGTTCGGCCTCGAGGCTTAGCATGGCCACGTCGGCTACGAAGTCTTCAAGCGTCTGTCTAATTGTCTCGTATGTGAAGGTGCGGCTTGCCGCCTTACGCGCCATTTCCATGTAGAACGGCGTATGGTGCGTCTTATACGCCGTGAGCATGTCGCTTGCGTGTACGTTGAGCCTGGCCAGGAGGTTTTCGTACACTACGTCGCGCTCAGGATCGTCGTATCCGCGTTTCATATAGTCTAGCATCAGCCTGTAGTCTCTCTCTATTCTTTCAAGCTCTTCGTCGTAGGCCAAGTACGGTTCAGCCTTAGCTGCGGCCCTTGCGGCCCGCAGGGCTGCGCCGAGCTTTTTTTTCTTCAGGTTGTCGAATATGCTGCTTATCAGCCTTGTGTCCTTGTCGTCCATATATAGATAAGTAGTTGTCAGTTGTTTTTCAGCCATTTGTCGGCCGTGTCGATGTCTTTTTGCCGCAGTGCCTCGGCGTGGTTGAATTTCATCTTCGGCAGGGCGTTTATCGTGCGGTCGTCGAGTTTGTAGTATTTTTTCAGTACGTCGGCATAGTGTTTCAAGCCGTTCTTATTTATCGAGTCGCATGCCGAGTCGTATCCCTTAACGAACACGTCGAGCTGCTTTCGCCTCTGCTCGTCGTCCATCGCCTTGCCGTTGAAGGCTATCACGCCGAAGCGCATGTCCTTGTCGCGGCTGTCCATCAGCACGGGATTCTTATACAGTCTTGCCGTTGTGGCCTGCGGTTCGGTCAGCAGCATGGCGTCCATCTCGTTGCCAAGCAGCATGCGCAGCCTGAGGTCAACGTCGTTGATCTGTATCTTAAACACCTCCTCGCTCTTCAACTTTGCGCTGTCGGTGGCGTAGTCGGCCAGCAGCGCCGTAGCCGAATAGCGTGTCATGGCTACCATCTTGTCGTTCAGTTGGCTGAGCCTTCTTATCCTCGCCGTCCTGTTGCTTATCAGTTGCCAGTACGCGTTCGTTGCGGCCACGTAGTCAATGTCCGTGCCCTTATGTTTCATATATTGTCCGCGCACGATATCGGTGGCGCAGCCTTCTATCCGTCCCTTCCTGAGCGCGTCGTCGCAATCGATGTTCGATGTGAATGCCTTAAGCCTTATGTCGGCCTTAGTAGAGTCAAACAAGCCGCACTCCTTAGCCACGTATATCGGCAGGCAGTCAAGCGTAGGGGTCACGCCTATCTTCAGGGCGGCCGAGTCTTCCTTGTCGAGCCTCTTCTGCTCGGCGGCCGTCTGCTTTTTCACCTCTTCATACGAAGGGCCGCAGCCGGCTGCTACGGCCAGCGCAATCAGGAGCAATACGGCGTGAACGGTTGTTCGTTTCATATCTGTTTTACGGTTATGCGGTTAGTTTGCGGTTACTCGGTTTTGCGGTTACTCGGTTTTGCGGTTATACGGTTTTGTGGTTTGTTCCGATTATAGGATTTTACGGAAAACCTTTAAGCCGTAAAACCGTATAACCCTACAACCGCATACCCCATAACCGAGTAACCGTAAACTAACCGCAGGATACTAAAAAGGGCAGCCCGGCGTTAAAAACACACGAGTCGCCCTTCCGGTTATTTAATGTGCGATATTAGTCAGTCGCATAATGTTGGTGCAAAGTTAATGATTTATTTCGTAACGCAAAAAAATATCCGATAAATTTAATTGATAATTCGGAAATATGACTTAATTGAGAATTAGGAATCGGGAATGGAGAATTATGATTACCTTTGCAGATATATAGCGGGTTATACTGTGATGCGGATTTGAGTATTCTCCGTATAACCTCGTAACCGTAAAACCGCATAACCCAATAACCTCAGAACCGGAAAACGTAAGATTATGGCAAAAGACAAGATAGCATACGTATGTTCAAATTGCGGCCAGGAGTCGGCCAAGTGGATAGGCAAATGCCCCAACTGCGGGCAGTGGAACACGTTTAAGGAGATAAGAGTGGCGCCCGACCTTGCCGGGCATGCAGCCGCAGCGTCGGCCGCGTCGGTGGTAAGGCAGGCCGAAACCAGGCCGCGCCCTATGCCGCTCGGCGGTATATCGGCGAAAGACGACCCGCGCATCGACATGCGCGACGCCGAGCTTAACCGTGTACTCGGTGGCGGTCTTGTGCCCGGTTCGCTGGTGCTGCTCGGCGGAGAGCCGGGCATAGGCAAGAGCACGCTGACGCTGCAGACCGTGCTGCGTATGGCAGACAGACGCATACTCTACGTCAGCGGCGAGGAGAGCGCCGCCCAGTTGAAGATGCGCGCCGACAGAATAGCCGCTTCGGCAGGCCTGCAGGCCGGGGGCGGAGCCGGCTGCATGATACTCTGCGACACGTCGCTCGAAAGCATCTTTGCCAACATTCGCGACGTAAACCCTGAGCTCGTGGTGATAGATTCCATACAGACGGTGAGCACCGAAGCCGCCGCAGGCGCGCCGGGCAGCGTGGCTCAGGTGCGCGAATGCGCCTCGGCTCTGCTTCGTTTCGCCAAGACCAGCGGCACGCCCGTCATCCTGATAGGCCACATCAACAAGGAGGGTGCACTGGCCGGACCTAAGACGCTCGAGCACATCGTCGACGCCGTGATACAGTTTGAGGGCGACCGACACCACATGTACCGCATACTGCGCTCCACGAAAAACCGCTTCGGCAGCACCTCCGAGCTTGGCATCTACGAGATGGGGCGCGAGGGGCTGCGCTGCGTGCCCAACCCCTCAGAGCTGTTGCTCACCCAAGACCACGACGGGCTCAGCGGCATAGCCGTGTCGGCGGCTATGGAGGGTGCGCGCACATTCCTCGTAGAGACTCAGGCCTTAGTCTCCACGGCGGCTTACGGCACGCCGCAGCGCAGTGCCACGGGGTTCGACCAGCGCCGGCTCAACATGCTGCTGGCCGTGCTCGAGAAGCGCGTAGGCTTCAGGTTGGCCCAGAAAGACGTATTCCTCAACATTGCCGGCGGGCTGCGCGTGGCAGACATGGCGATGGACCTCAGCGTCATTGCCGCCGTCTTGTCGAGCAATGTCGACACGGCCATAGCTCCCGGTTGGTGCATGGCTGGCGAGGTAGGGCTAAGCGGCGAGGTGCGCCCCGTAGGCAGGATAGGGCAGCGCGTGGCCGAGGCCGAGCGTCTCGGCTTCACGCATATCATCGTGCCGAAATACAACATGCAGGGCATGGCCCGCCTCAAAACCGGCATCGAGCTTGTGCCCGTGCGCAAGGTGGAAGAGGCCTTAAGGGCGCTCTTCGGGTAAAAGGCCGCCTAACGCATTGTAAAAGGTGGCTTTTGGCCGCTTAGAAGATAACCTTTTAGGCTGCCAAAAGCCACCTTTTACGATGCCGTTATTCCTGATGTGCGTCGGTAGCGGCCTAAGTCGTTGGTGTAAAGAGTGTTATTAAAGAGTCGAGGCTGCTGATCTGTGTTCGTTAACGGGTGATGAACTCCGTCGGGTTAACTCCTGATGACCTAATAAATTCAGCACATTTCTTTAAGCACAAGCACTTATTTGAATATGAAGTTGAGTATTCCCCTCATGATCGTCGCCCTTGTTTTGGCCGACGTGATGCACTCGAACGGGAAGCCCATCGTGAACGAGCGGCGGTCACGACCGTCGTAAGCCACGCAGACTGACTTGCCCTCATAGTCGGTAAGTGCACAAAACGCTTTGCCCGTAGGGCTTATCAGGTCGACCGACGTGGCGGCGTAGTGTTCCTCGTTGGGCCTCGTGTATATGTCAAATTGCGTGCCCATGCCCTTTATCGTGCTTTTAAATCCTAACTTTTCAGAGCTGTTGTACCTTACGTGCAGCACGTCGTCGAGAAAGCTCTTGCCGTTGCCGTCTGTCATGTCGCTGCCCACATAGGCGCCGCTTACTATCAGGTTGCCTCCACGGTCGGCATATTCCTCAAGCATGCCTTGCATCTCAGGCGTAAACGTCTTATAGTGTTTCAGCGAGCGGCCGTCGTCTTTCTCCAGTCCGAGTATTAGGTCTATGCAGGCGTATTTGTCGAGGTCTGTGATGCTTCGGCCCAGGGCGTGCTTCGAGCAGCTCGCGATGTTATATTTCCCGGCAGTCATTATCGCCTCGGCGTGGGTGATCGTGTGGTTTAGTTCGTTGCCCATTATGATGTGTCCCTCAAGCTCGCCGCCGCTGTAGCCCAGTCCGCCGGGCCCCTCGATGCCTATTTTAGTCTTGTCGAACTCTATCTGCCGGCCGCAGTAGCCTATCGTCTTGCCGAAGCATACGCCGGGGTCGGCCTCGAGGTCGAATCCCTGCCGCACGTCGTCGTTGACCGTGGCCGGCGACGACATCCTGTGGAAGCCGTTCACTACGAGCACCGTGTGCCTGGCTCCGGGCACGTAGACTGCCGACACCGTTTCCGAGGCGAAGCTCTCGCCTCCGTCGTTTACCGCCGTGACCTTGAATTTGTAGAGTGTGTTAGGCTGCAGCCTCAGTTTGCATGCGTTGCCGCTTATCCTGATGCCGTTGTCGAAGTCGTAGCCGTCGATGGCCGTGTATAGCACGTATGCCGTGGGTACGGCCGTCGGTTCGGCGGCGTCGGGTTGCGCCTCCCATCTTATTATCAGGGTGTCGCCTACGGCGAAGTCGGCACTGATGTTTACGGGGGCCAAAGGAGATATCACGTATGACTTGTCGTGCATCATCGAATTGAAGCGCAGTATCGACTTATACAGGCTGCGCGCCAGCGTGAACCTGAAGTCGGGATCTTGCCCCATAGCCATGTCGGGGAAGTTCTGGTGCGACATGGTCTCTATAATGGCCGACGGTACCACGGGGCATCTTGTTTCGGCGTAGTTGCGGTCATACAGGTACCTGCGGTTCCATTTACCGTAAGCGCGTGTAATGTCGCGGTTGGCTCCGTCGAGCAGGTAGCTGGCGAAATTTTTCGAGTTGTAGCGCGAAAGGCCTGAGCCGAGCAGGCCGCCGGAGGCGTTGGTGGTGCAGATGGCCAGCGAGCCGATTATCGACGAGTAATCGCCCGAGTAGCCGGCGTCGCTGTGCACGGCAAGAGCCAGCTCTATCGGCACGTTGAGTCCCTTCTCGTCAGGGGCGAAGCACGAGCCGCCTGCGAGCCAGTTTGTCATGAACGGGCGGGTGTAGATGTCTTCCTTGTAGTCGTCGGTGCCGTCTTTAGCGTAATATACGCTTTCGGGCGCTCCCGCCCATTGGGCGTAATACCGCGCTCCCTCGAGGCACTTGGGCAGACCGCTCGTCTGCCCGCCGCGGCTTATCACGCCCATGCCTCCGCCGAAGCGCACGGCATCGGCCGTCACCACTCCGTCGTGGCGGCTTACGTTGGTGAGCACCACGCGGTTGCCCGAGCTGCATCCTGCGTCGAAGTCGAACGTGCCGAGATACACCCACGTGCCTCCGCCCATCCTTTGGTTTACGTTGAACACAGTCTGCCGCCCTTTGTGGCAGACTACGTATTGGGCGTCGGGCACGCTCTCGCGCGTCGTGGCGTAGCTTACGTAGACTGCGTAGCGTCCCGCTTGGCTGAAGTACGGCTGGTAAGATATCTCGCATTCCTTGCTTTCGGAGGCCTTAGCCTTTCTCGTAGTGCCTTGCCTGAAGGGGTTGTCCGTGCCCGAGTATGGCGATGTGCTTGGGGCGAAGCCCCTCGTGCCGCATGCTTCCCACTTCCTGCTTATGTTGATTTCCTTGTAGTATGGGTTGCTTGTTCGTGCGTCGTTGTCTACTATCACTTCTTCTTTCTGCCAGTCGCGTTCGCGCGGCGTGAACACTACGGCGCCTGCGTTTTCGAGCATCGGTATGAGGTAGGGCACGACTATCGTCTGCGTGAACAGGTCTTCGTTCGTGCAAAACATGTTGGGGCGTTGCCATTGCCATCGGTCCTTGTTCTGGTTGTAATATCTCCCGTGGCTCGCCCATACGGACAGGTGCCTGTTTTGCAGGCCCTGCGTTATCATTATGGGTTTCGATACGTTCTGCACCCACGGCAGTCCTTTATATTCCACGTCGGCCTTTACCTCGCGGGCCGGTTTCTTCAGTTGTTTGCCGTCTGTCGGCGATATCACGTGTCGCTTCGTTCCGCATGCCGCAAGGAGGATGCAGAACAGAAGCGGGTAAATGTTTCTTTGCATAGTTATTCTCCGGTAGTGAATAATTCGGGATGTCTCCCCGTGAAGCCCTTGAAGTAGTCTTTTATCAGCCTCATGTCCTTGTCTATGTCTCCGCTTGGAGTCAGGCTTTTGGTGCATTGTATGAGCTTCCTCTCGTAGTCGAGGCCGTACAGTAGGATTGGTATGCCGGCCTTCAGCGCGATGTAATAGAATCCTTTTTTCCAGTCGGGGTTGAGCGACCTTGTGCCTTCGGGCGTGACGCACAGCCTGAACGTAGGCCTGCGCCTTGCCGTGGCTGCGAGCGAGTCTGTCATGCTCGTGTGGCGGCCACGGCTTACGGGTATGCCGCCGAGCTTCCTGAACAGCGTTCCGAGCGGCCATGCGAACCATTCGCTCTTCATCAGGAAGTTTATTTTCATCGCCTCGGCTCTCATGTACAGCTGGCCGAGCAGGAAGTCGGCGTTGCTCGTGTGCGGCGCAAGGCAGATTATGAATTTGTCAGGGTGGCTTACGGTCACGTTCTTCTCCCAGCCCAGCCTCTTGTATAAGAGCCATTTGCAGATTTTCCGTAGCATGCGGGGTGGTGGCCGATGGCGGATTAGATGTTGGCTATGTTGTCGGTTATCTCGTCTATCTGCGTATTGAGCCTGGCCTTGAGGTCCTTGAAGTACGCTTTGGCGGGCATGCCCGGCTCCGGGTGGGATATCCGGCATACGTAGTGCTGCCTTACTATGACGATCGAGGCCAGTATGGCATTGATTTCGTCTTTTTTCCTGTTGCCTGAGTACAACGACGTTGCTATGCATTCTGAAAAGAGGTCGTTGCAGATGTAGTTGATTATCTTCTTGAGATTGCGTCTGTTTGCCATAACGTTTATTATTAAAACAGTAAATATAAATAATGTGGATGTCACCGCCGGCAAAGTGCCGTCGGCGATAATCTATGCAAATATAGGCAATAAATGCTAAAATGCAAACGCTTGACCGAAAATAAGACGATATTTTTCTCCAAAAGAAATTATTTATTTTCGCATGTTGCCGAAATTTAGTATTTTTGCCGTGCCGAACGTGAAACGCCGTCCGGCTTAATTGAATAATTAAATTAAAATTTATTGTCATGGAAAAAAGCGCATTGCAAAAAGCAAGGATGGGCTACGTGCCCAAATTGCCGGAAGCACTTAAGGGATTGGTTAAGGTAAAGGAAGGCGAACCTACGCAGAGCGTGGACAATCAGGAGGAGATCAGGCAGTTGTTCCCCAACACCTACGGCATGCCGGTGGTGGAGTTCGAGCCGAGCGACACCGAGAACGCCGAGCAGATGAATGTCGGCGTGATACTCAGCGGCGGCCAGGCTCCCGGCGGACACAATGTAATAACCGGACTGTATGACACTATCAAGAAGATGAACCCCGCCAATAAACTCTACGGATTCATCCTCGGCCCCGGCGGGCTCGTTGACCATAAGTACGTGGAGATAACCGGAGACTTTATCGACGACTACCGCAACACCGGCGGTTTTGACATGATAGGCTCCGGCCGCACTAAGCTCGAGAAGGTGGAACAGTTTGAGAAAGGTCTTGAGATCATACGCGAGCTCGGTATCAAGGCGCTCGTCATCATCGGCGGCGACGACTCTAACACCAACGCCTGCGTGCTGGCCGAGTATTACGCAGCTAAGAACTACGGCGTGCAGGTGATTGGCTGCCCCAAGACGATAGACGGCGACCTGAAAAACGCCCAAATAGAGACCTCGTTCGGCTTCGACACGGCCACCAAGACTTATTCGGAACTTATCGGTAACATTGAGCGCGACTGTAACTCGGCCCGTAAGTATTGGCATTTCATCAAACTCATGGGCCGTTCGGCCAGCCATATAGCACTTGAGTGTGCCCTGCAGTGCCAGCCTAACATCTGCCTCGTATCCGAGGAGGTGAAGGTTAAGAACATGACTCTCAACCAAATCGTCGAGCAGATTTGCGAGGTGATATCCTACCGTGCGGCACGCGGTGACAACTTCGGCGTGATACTTATTCCCGAAGGTTTGATAGAGTTCATCCCCTCGATAGGCAAGCTCATAGAGGAACTTAACGAACTGCTCGCCTCACACGGTGACGACTATAAGAGCCTCGACCCCGCAGCCCAGCGCGAGTACATCCTTGCCCATCTCAGCGAAGAGAGCAGGCAGACCTTCTCTACGCTGCCGGCCAACGTGGCACGTCAGCTCTCGCTTGACAGGGATCCCCACGGCAACGTGCAGGTGTCGTTGATAGAGACCGAAAAGTTGCTTTCAGACATGTGCGAGGCTAAGCTGGCACAGTGGAAGGAGGAGGGCAAGTACGTAGGCAAGTTCGCCGCCCTGCATCACTTCTTCGGTTACGAGGGCCGCTGCGCCGCTCCGTCGAACTTCGACGCCGACTACTGCTACGCCCTCGGTACGAGTGCCGCCCATCTTATTGCCAACGGCAAGACGGGTTACATGGCCATCGTGAAAGACACTACCAAACCTACCGACCAGTGGAAGGCGGGAGGCGTGCCCATCACGATGATGATGAACATAGAGCGCCGCAACGGTGAGAACAAGCCCGTGATACGTAAGGCTTTGGTAGAGCTTGACGGCAAACCCTTCAAAGAGTTGGAGAAGAACCGTGACAAGTGGGCTAAGGATACGTGTTACGTATATCCCGGTCCGATACAGTATTGGGGACCTGCCGAGGTGTGCGACATGACCACTAGGACTCTCGCCCTGGAGCAGGAATAAGCGTATTTGTTTATATCAGTTTACGACATAGGGGTGGTTGTACGGCCACCCCTTTATTTAAACAGTGTAAATGTCAGTTAAGCGTAAGACGCAAGGTTCTGCGGCAACGTCCCGTAAGGCCTGTGCCCGTCGTGGCCGCAGGGCTCGTCGCCGTGCCGTGTCGCCTGCCGGTGCGCTCGGCCGTTACTTGCGCCGTCGTCCGCGTTGGGCATGGTGGGCTGGCGGGTTGTGTGTCGCCGTGTTTTACGTATGGGTGTTCTATTACGTGTTCGTAGGCCCGTTCGGATTCCGCTGGCGTGCGCTGTACGGCGACGCAAAGTATCCCGAGGGTTACGAGATACGCGGCATAGACGTAAGCCACCATCAGGGCGACATTGATTGGGAACTGCTCAGGAACGCCATGATAGAGAAGTGTCCCATACGCTTCGTGCTCATAAAAGCTACCGAGGGCGCGAGCATCCTCGACCCAAAGTTCAGGGACAACTTCACCCAAGCCCGTGAGTATGGCTTCATCCGAGGTGCCTATCATTTCTGGAGCAACAAGTCGTCGGCCCGAGCCCAGGCTTACTTCTTCCTTGACAACGTGCACCTGATAGACGGTGACCTGCCGCCCGTGCTCGACATAGAGAACAAACCTAAGGACGTGAGTGTTGAGGATTTTCAGCGCGACGTGCTCACTTGGCTCCACATAGTGGAAGACCGATACCATGTAAAACCGATCATCTACACGTATTACAAGTTCAAAATGAACTATCTCAACACACCCGTATTCGACGACTATCCTTATTGGATAGCTCATTACTACGTGGATAAGGTGGAGTATGCCGGCGAGTGGAAGTTCTGGCAGCACACCGACGCAGGCCGCCTGCCCGGCATAAGGGGCTACGTAGACTTTAACATTTACAACGGTAGTTATTACGACCTGCGCCGGCTTACCATAGGCAATTAGCCGCCTACAGCCCTTAACACCAGCATGCACCAGCCGTTCAGCGTGTGCTTCTTCACAAGTTCAAGTCCCAAGCCTGCGGCCCTGTCGGTGAGCATTGGCGCGTCGGCCTCGTAGAATCCGCTCAGCAACAGCAGTGCGCCGTCGGTCATGGCGGCTCTGAACTCCGGCATGTCGGCCAGCAGGATGTTGCGGTTTATGTTGGCCGCCACCACGTCAAACTTGTCTCCCATCTTCCTTATCGCGCCGGCGTCGCCGAGTGCCACGCTCACGTTCGGCGTGCCGTTAAGTTCGCAGTTGTGCTTCGTGTTTTCCACGCTCCATTCGTCAATGTCGTAACCCACAGCCTCGGCCGCGCCGAACTTTGCCGCCGCTATCGACAGTATCCCCGTGCCGCATCCGCAGTCGAGCACTCGTTTTCCCTTCAAGTCAGTGTCGGCCAACTCGCTTACAATCATGCGCGTAGTCTCGTGGTTGCCCGTGCCGAAGGCCTGCTTAGCGTCTATCGTAATGTCCGCCACGCCCTTTGGAACGTCGATGCGGTGGTGTGCGTCGTGTATTACGCATTTGCCGTCGACGTTTATCGGCTCGAAGCCCTCGTCCTCCCAAGCCTTGTTCCAGTTGCGGTTCTCGGCCTCGCTCACCGTGTAGCTCACGTTTATCCCCTGCAGGGGCAGCTCCTTGAGGCAGGCATCGAGTGCGGTCACGTCGAAGAGTTTCTGCTGCACGTAGCCCGTCAGGCCGCCCTCGTTTTCGTCGAACGCCTCAAAGCCGGCTTCGGCTCCGGCCGCTTGGCACAACAAGTCGCGCGCCGCCTGCAGCAGCGCGTCGTCTCCGTCGGCCGTGTCCTCGCCGTTGCGGCATACGTTGAAAGTCACTTTCAGATATTTCATAATCATGTTAAATTCTTCTGCAAATGTATAAAAAATAGGGAAAAACATATCAGCTTTTAGGGTTTTTCCTTATTTTTGCAATACACTTATTCGATAATTTTGTACAAAGGTAATTCAACAATACATGTAGGATATGATGAAAAGGATAGTAATAACATCGGTCTTGCTCGGCACGCTGGCGTTAGGTGCCGTGGCCCAAGACGACATCTACTTTGTGCCCGAGAAAAAAGACAAGGTCCCGGCTGCTTACCGGCCTGACGGCGATGAGGCGGTTAGTGGTTACGGCGGTGCCGTGCGCGACGTTGACGAGTACAACCGTCGCGGAGTGTTCGGCGGCAGCTATTATACGGCCATAGACGGCGATACGGCCGCTACCGACGTGATAGACTTTTACGCGGCTGACACCACCCTCGTAGACACCGCCCTTGCCTCCGTGTCTGCCGACGCCGCAGCAGGCGGTTATGACTATGGCGGTGACGAAGATTACAGGTACAGCCGTGCGCTTAGCCGCTACGACGACTTCTATTGGTACGACCCACTGTACGATCCGTGGGCTTACGGCCCTTACGGATGGTACGGCCGACCCTACGGCTGGTATGCAGGCTGGTGGTACGACCCGTGGTTCTATGGCCCTTACAGGCCGTGGGCATGGTATCACCCGACATATGTCTACGTGCCTAGCTACCGCCACTACCACGGCTTAACCGGCACGGCTAATCACGGTCGTCCGCATTTTGGCCATCGGCCCGTGCGCACAGGCTATAAGGGCAATCGCGGCGAGTCCGTCCGCGTGACCGATCGTCGTAATACCTTCGATGCCAACCGCCGCGCCACGTTCAACGCTGAACGGCAAAGGACGACCACACGCAGGCCCTTCGACTCCAACCGCACCCGTCGCCAAAGCGTACAGCGCAGCCCTAGGTTCAATAACACCAACACCTTCCGCCCAAACCGCAGCGGTGCCAACTTCCGTAGCGGCGGTGCCAACTTCCGCAGCGGCGGTGCCGTAAGAGGAGGAGGCGGCAGAGTAGGAGGAAGAAGATGAAAAAATTAAAAGGTGAAAAGGTGAAAAAGTAAAAAGGTAAAAAGGTAAAACCACCATAACCTCAAAACCGTAAACAAAATGAAACACATATCATTGACATTAATCATCGCAGCCCTTGTGGCCGCGCCGCTCTCCGCTCAGGAGACATACCAAAACGCCGACATAGCCACCGAAGACCTTAACGGTACGGCGCGCTACGTGGGCATGGGCGGAGCAATGGACGCCCTCGGCGCCGACATCTCCACCATAGGCACCAATCCCGCCGGCATAGGCCTATTCCGCCACTCGTCGGCAGCCGTCTCGTTCGGCTTTGTGTCGCAGGGCGACGCTCCCACTTTCACCGGTGGCGACAAGACAAACATGAGCTTCGACCAGGCCGGTTTCGTCTACTCGCGCCGCACAGGGCGCAGGTCGTACATCAACTTAGCCTTCAACTATCACAAGAGCCGCAACTTCGACTACATCCTCGCGGCAGCTGGTGCCCTCGAGGGTGCCTCGCAAAACAAGCTCTCGTACCTCAAGGAGGCCGACGGCCTTATAAACCTCTACGAGCGCGACGGCTACATCCAGTCTGACGATTACGCTTTCAGCCAAGTAGACTATCTGTATTATAACACTCTGCTCGTAGACCCCGACGGCCGCACCGCTTACCACGAGGCCGACGGATACACGCTCGGCCGCTCCTCTACGGGCTACATCGGCGAGTATGACTTCAACATCAGCGGCAACTTAGACGACCGCGTCTACCTCGGCCTCACCTTCGGCATAAGCGACGTAAACTACAGGGCCTATGGTGAATACACCGAGGCCATCGTTGGCGGTGCCGGCACTGTAACACTGGCCGACGAGCGCCGCATAGACGGTACCGGATTCAACGTCAAGGCTGGCATCATAGTGCGCCCCATAGAGGCTTCGCCCCTGCGCATAGGCGTAAGTGTGGCCACGCCAACGTGGTATGACTTGACCACCTCTAATAGCGCCGACCTGCACAACTCCACCCCTTACGGCTCATACACCGGCTGCCCAGTGGCCGAGAGCTACGACTTTAAGCTCTACACCCCATGGAAGTTCGGCCTATCCTTAGGCACCACCGTTGGCAGCAGCCTCGCCTTAGGCTTAGGCTACGAGTATGCCGACTACGGCTCGCTCGACAGCCGCATCAACACGGGCGGCGGCTACGACTGGTATTACGGCGACTATTACGAGACGACCTCGCCCGACGACGTTATGAACCGCCATACTGCCCGTACCTTGAAGGGCGTGAGCACACTGCGTTTAGGTCTCGAGCTGAAGCCGACCCGTAACCTCGCTCTGCGCGCGGGCTACAACTACGTGTCGCCGATGTATGCCGATGGCGGCTATAAGGACATGACGCTGCCGTCGCCCGGAACGTTTTACGGCTCAACCACCGATTACGTCAACTGGGATGCCACCAACCGAGTGACGCTCGGCTTAGGCTACACGGCAGGCAGCTTCACGTTCGACGCCGCCTACCAGTACAGTTGCCAGAACGGCGACTTCAGCCCATTCGCCTCATATTACTCACCCGGTGAGGGCGGCCAGGGCGAAGCCTGCGCCAGCAGCCCCGTAAGCGTGGACAACAAGCGTCACCAGCTCGTAGTAACCCTCGGATACCACTTTTGACCGCACATGCCCTGCGCACGCGGGGCACCTTATAATTCTTAATCTCCAATTAAAGCCAAAGCGGAGTGCTATTACTGCTTCCGTTTTGGCTTTATTTTTCACCATTGTTGCGGTTGTAGCCTGCATATTTGCGGCAATGACATATTCAGGTCTTTCTGAAAGGTAACTATTGG
This sequence comes from uncultured Prevotella sp., assembly GCA_944319945.1. Lineage (GTDB taxonomy): Bacteria > Bacteroidota > Bacteroidia > Bacteroidales > Bacteroidaceae > Prevotella. Next base: position 14,863 of record CALUFN010000022.1, on the reverse strand, counting down.
CATTACCAAAGGCGGCAAACGGCCGCTTAAAAAGCATCCTTTCGGACTGTAAAAGGTGCCCTTTTGCAATGTGTAAACATACGGTTTGCATTCGTAAAAATAATCAATCGTATAGTGCGGAAATATCTAAATTTCTTTGTTTTTTCATTTAAAATGACATACCATTTGCAATGGTGGTATTATTGAAAGCCCGATAAGGGTTGAATACAGGAGAGAATGCATGCTGAAATCGGCACTAATGCCTTTGGGAATTGTAGCTTATTGAGAACATTGAATTTTGGCAACTCGTTGACTACTATTAATGATTATGCTTTCGAGGGTTGTATCAGCCTTGTGATGTGGATTTTCCTAACACCCAGACCTTTCTTGGCATGCATGCGTTCAACCGTTGCAACAGCCTCGTTTCCGTAGACCTGCCTGCCTCGTTGAAAGATTATATATGGTCGTTCGGAGGATGCAGGAACCTGAAAGCGATAAACGTAGACGAGGCCAATCCTAATTTCGATTCGTATGAAGGCGCCCTTTACAGCGAAGGGCTGTACACTTTGTACACAGTGCCGTGCTCATGGGCTTCGTATGAGTTCCCGGAAGAGACGCGTATGGTTGCCGATTTGTCATTTTACGGTTGCGACAATATTACGACCATATTCATTCCCGAGACTATAACGGAAATAATTTCGGCGCCGTTTCAGAATTGTGCCAACTTGGAAGAGATCAATGTAGACGAAAACAACCGATATTACGCCTCTATCGACGGCGTGCTTTATACTAAAGACATAAAGATGCTACACTCATGCCCGGTAAGGAAAACCGAAGTAGACATTCCCAATACGGTTGAGACTATTGACCGCTTCGCTTTTCTGGGTTGCCATGAGCTGGAGGAGATAGAGATACCTAATTCCGTAACATTTATCGATCATGGCGCTTTCCAGTCTTGCTTGAAACTGTCGGAAGTCGAAATCCCAAATTCTGTAACCACAATAGGATATGATGCGTTTGCAGATTGTTACGGGCTTACTTCCGTGACTATCGGTAGCTCTGTTGACACTATCGAGTATGAGGCATTTAGATCTTGCGACTCTATTAAGACCGTTTATTGTTTGTCATTGGTGCCTCCGGTTGTAGACACTCGTCCTGCTTCCTCTTTTACCGATGAGGTGTATGCTTCTGCCACTTTATACGTGCCCGATGGGTGTAAGGCTGATTATGAGGCTTTAGAGCCGTGGAGCCTGTTTGCTAATATTGAAGAACTTACCGGCACGGGCATCAATGGCGTTGTCTCAAGTGACGGTGAAGTGTCTATATCCGTAGCCGACGGCTCGATAGTCGTTAGCGGAGCAAGCAGCGTAGATGTTTACTCTCTTGACGGCACTCAGGTTTACGGCGGAGCGGCCGGCACCGTCAGCGGTTTGCCTTCAGGCGTTTACGTGGTCAAGGCCGGAGGTAAGACTGCGAAAGTGCACCTGCGGTAGTCGTTACGTTTCCGTTGGTTCATAGCCGGTGAACTTCATATCACTTTCATAACGGCATACTTTCGCAAAATGGCGGGATACCGTTGTGAAAGTGTAATATTATAGTTTACATTTCTTTAAAAATGTAATTGCCGAGAGCCGAATTTTTAGTAAATATTTGTTCTTAAATTAAGAATTGCGTATCTTTGCCGTAGCGTTTCCTTTGCAAGCATAAACGCGTGGAGATGTCTGAGAGTGTTTATCAACAGTTTAATAATTTAATGCATTTTATTATGAAGAAACATTTCTTAATAGGGGGTGCTGGCGGCAGCATTGATGGCCGGCACCAACGTGTTCGCTTATGATTTCGAGGCGGACGGATTGTATTACACGGTATTGTCAGAGGATGAAAAGACTGTGGAAGTTTCGGCTGACAATATGACGTATTATCCGGGTCTTACGGATGTTGTTATTCCGGAGAATGTAGAGAACGGCGGTACGACTTATACCGTAACGAGGATTGGTGACAATGCGTTTTTCTATACATCTGTGGCGTCTGTGGAAATACCGACAACAGTGACGGAAATAGGTGATTTTGCGTTTTCTGATTGTAGTTTGGTTACGGTAGATATTCCTGCTTCCGTAACGTCGATGTCAGGCAATTCTTTCGGTAGTGTCGTAAATTTGATGGAAATTAATGTGGATGAAGCTAATCCTAATTACTCTTCAGTCGGAGGCGTGCTTTACAGCAAAGACGGATCTACGTTGGTTACATGGCCTGGAGGAAACACAAACATCAGCATACCAAGTTCGGTTACGACCATAGGTAGTTACGCTTTTTACTGTTATTATCGGGCTGATGAGATAGAAATACCTAACACTGTAACTACCATCGGCGATTTTGCTTTTCAGTCTTCAACAGTTGAACGCATAGGCGTACCTGCTTCAGTTACGGAAATAGGAGATGGAGCTTTTAGTTTTTGCAGCTATCTTACGTCTATAGACGTGGAAGCAAGTAATCCTGTTTTTTCTTCTGCAGACGGTGTGATTTATAATAAGGATAAGACCACATTGGTGGCATGGCCGTATGCCAAGACCGATGTTGAAATACCAAGCTCGGTTACCAAAATCGGTGATTATGCATTCTATTATTGCATGAACATTTCTTCTATCGACTTTCCGTCTTCGCTTACTGAAATTGGCAATTACGCTTTTGTAATGTGTTCGGGACTGACGTCTCTTGATTTCCCAAACACGCTTACCACAATAGGCATTGAGGCTTTCAACAGCTGTTCGGGCTTGACCTCGGTTGAAGTTCCAAATTCTGTAACGTCGCTCGGTGATTTCGCTTTCTATTGTTGCTATGGGCTTGAGTCGATAAAGTTGCCTGAAAATCTTACCGTCATGCCCAAGTACATAGTGGGGCTTTGCAGTAAGTTGAAATCCATTACGATACCTGCAACGGTGACTTCAATCGGCGAAGGTGCTTTCCACTCTTGCCAAAGCCTTACCGAAATAGAGATTCCCGCATCAGTAACGTCGATCGGCAATTATCCAATGGCTTTTTGCACGGGGCTTACGTCCGTAACCATCCCCGATGGTGTGACAACTCTTGGACAAGCCGTGTTCCGTGATTGCAGCAATTTGGAGACTGTAACCATCGGGGCCGGGGTCAGGGAGATGGGCGATTATACCTTTGGTGGTTGTCCGGCCATAAAGTCAGTTACCTGCTTGTCGCAAGAAGTCCCGGTGGTGACTCCGGATATATGGCAAGTCGACGAGAGCTTTGTTGCCGATGTGTATTCTTCCGCCACGTTGTATGTACCTGATGGCACAAAAGAAGATTATGAGGCCTCAGAGCCGTGGGGCCTGTTTGCTAATATCGAAGAACTTACCGGCACGGGCATCAATGGCGTTGTCTCAAGTGACGGTGAAGTGTCTATATCCGTGGCCGACGGCTCGATAGTCGTTAGCGGAGCAAGCGGCGTTGAGGTTTACTCTCTTGACGGCACTCAGGTTTACGGCGGAGCGGCCGGCACAGTCAGCGGTTTGCCTTCAGGCGTTTACGTGGTCAAGGCCGGAGGAAAGACTGCGAAAGTAGCTCTGTAAACATATTCGACATTCTTGGATATTGTGGCATGGCCGTCGTTTTTCGTGGCGGTCATGCCTTTTTTATGTCTTTTCCGCACCCGTTGCCGCATATTAAAATAGGTATAATATTATGCGTAATTTTTGCGGAAACGATTTTTTTACTTAACTTTGCGCCTTAAACAACAGAGTAAACATAATAAAAGAGTTAAGATATGGCTGATAAGTTCGCCGAGCACAAGGGGCTCGACTTGACCGCAACTAACAAGACGATACTTGACGAATGGAACCGTAACGACGTGTTCCGCAAATCGGTAACCGAGCGCGAGGGCTGCCCGCAGTTCGTATTCTTCGAGGGACCGCCCTCGGCCAACGGACACCCCGGCATACACCACGTGCTGGCGCGCACGATAAAAGACACCTTCAACCGATACAAGACGATGAAGGGCTACCAAGTGCACCGCAAGGCCGGATGGGACACCCACGGGCTGCCCGTGGAGCTGGGCGTAGAGAAGGAGCTGGGCATCACTAAGGCCGACATCGACAATAAGGAGTCTGACAGGTATATCTCGGTGGAGGATTACAACCGTAAGTGCCGCGAGAACGTGATGAAGTTCACGGCCGAGTGGCGCGACTTAACCGAGAAGATGGGATACTGGGTTGACCTCGACCATCCCTACGTCACTTACGACAACAAGTATATCGAGACCTTGTGGTGGCTGCTCAAGCAGCTTTACGACAAGGGGTTGCTATACAAGGGCTACACCATACAGCCCTATTCGCCCGCAGCCGGTACGGGCCTATCGAGCCACGAGCTCAACCAGCCCGGTTGCTACCGCGACGTTAAGGACACTACGGCTACGGTGCAATTCCTCATCAAGGACCCTAAGCCCGAGATGACGCAGTGGGGCAAGCCATACTTTTTGGCATGGACTACCACGCCCTGGACGTTGGCCGCCAACTCGGCGCTCTGTGTGGGTCCGACGATAGACTACGTGGCCGTGCAGACCTACAACCCCTACTCGGGCGAACCCGTCACGGTAGTGATGGCCGAGGTGCTCGTTGACGCATACCTCGACCCTAAAGGCCGGGACGAAGACCTTGCCGCCTACAAGCATGGCGACAAGGTGATACCTTATAATATAATAGCACGATATAAGGGCACGGATCTCGTGGGCATGCACTACGAGCAGCTGATGCCGATGATAAGGCCGATGGAAGACGGCGCATTCCGCGTAATCCCCGGCGACTACGTTACTACCGACGACGGTACGGGCATAGTGCACATTGCCCCCAACTTCGGTGCAGACGACGCCAACGTGGCCCGCAAGGCAGGCGTGCCGCCCATAGTCCTTATAGACAAGAAGGGTAACCAGCGGCCCGTGGTAGACCTCGAGGGCAAGTATTACGTAGTAGACGACCTTGACGCTGAGTTCGTCAAGAAATACGTCGACGTAGAGGCTTGGAGCCGCTACGCAGGCCGCTACGTGAAAAACGCCTACGACGACGCGCTGACCGACAAGGACGAGACGCTCGACATATCCATCTGCATGGACCTCAAGGCGCGCGGCATGGCCTTCAAGATAGAGAAACACGTGCACAGCTATCCCCACTGCTGGCGCACTGACAAGCCCGTGCTTTATTATCCGCTCGACAGCTGGTTCATCCGCTCTACGGCGTGCAAGGAGCGCATGGTGGAGCTAAACAAGACTATCAACTGGAAGCCCGAGAGCACGGGTACGGGCCGCTTCGGCAACTGGCTCGAGAACCTTAACGACTGGAACCTGAGCCGCAGCCGCTTTTGGGGCACTCCGCTGCCCGTGTGGCGTGACGACGACGGCAACGAGACGTGCATCGGTTCGCTCGAACAGCTCTACGCCGAGATTGAAAAGAGCGTGGAGGCCGGCTTCATGCCGTCGAACCCGTTGAAGGACAAGGGCTTCGTGCCGGGCGACTATTCGCAGGAAAACTATGACCGCATAGACCTGCACCGCCCCTATGTTGACAACATCACGCTGTGCAGCAAGACGGGCAAGCCCATGAAGAGGGAGGCCGACCTGATAGACGTATGGTTCGACTCGGGCAGCATGCCTTACGCACAGATACATTACCCCTTTGAGAATGTCGACGCGATAGACCGCCGCACGGCCTTCCCCGCCGACTTCATCAACGAGGGCGTTGACCAGACGCGCGGCTGGTTCTTCACGCTGCACGCCATAGCCACAATGGTGTTTGACAGTGTTGCGTTCAAGAACGTGATTTCCAGCGGACTCGTGCTCGACGCTAAGGGCAACAAAATGAGCAAGCGTCTCGGCAACGCCGTTGACCCATTTGAAACCATAGAGAAATACGGTGCCGATGCCGTGCGCTTCTACATGCTTACCAACTCGTCGCCGTGGGACAACTTGAAGTTTGACGTGGCCGGCGTGGACGAGGTGCGCCGCAAGTTCTTCGGCACGCTTTACAACACATACTCGTTCTTCAGCCTCTACGCCAACGTCGACGGCTTCGACTATTCTCAGCGTGAGATACCGGTGGCCGAGCGTCACGAGATCGACCGTTGGATATTGTCCGAGCTTAACTCGCTCGTAAAGGCCGTTGACGAAGCCCTGGCCGCCTATGAGCCTACTAAGGCCGGCCGACTGATAGACACCTTCGTCAGCGACGACCTGAGCAACTGGTACGTGCGCCTCAACCGTAAACGCTTCTGGGGCAAGGAGATGGACACCGACAAGCTCTCGGCTTACGAGACGCTCTATACGTGCCTTGAGACGGTGGCCAGGCTGTTGGCCCCGATGGCTCCGTTCTATGCCGACCAGCTCTATCTCGACCTGACGCGCGCCACCGGTCGCAGCGGCGGTGCCGAGTCGGTACACCTGGCACGCTTCCCCGAGGCCGACGAGACGCTCATTGACAATAATCTCGAAGCCCGCATGAAGACGGCACAGAAGATCACCTCGATGGTGCTCGCCCTGAGGCGCAAGGTCAACATCAAGGTGCGTCAGCCCCTGCAGTGCGTCATGATACCCGCCGTTGACGAAGCCCAGCGTCGCCGCATAGAGGCCGTGAAGAGCCTCGTGCTGAGCGAGGTTAACGTCAAGGAACTGCGCTTCGTAGAAGGCTCGGGCGTGATGGTCAAGAAGGTGAAGTGCAACTTCCGCACTATGGGTAAGAAGTACGGCAAGCTGATGAAGGGTATTGCCGCAGGCATGGCCGCCCTCGGGCAGGATGACATAGCCGCACTTGAGCGCGACGGCAGCCTGACGCTCAGCGTCGACGGACAAGACGTAACCGTAGACGCAGCCGACGTGGAGATAATCAATGAGGATATGCCCGGTTGGCTCGTGGCCAACGACGGCAACCTGACCGTTGCGCTCGAGGTTGAGCTTACCGACGAGTTGCGCCGCGAGGGCATGGCACGCGAGCTGATCAACAGGATACAGAACCTGCGTAAGGACTGCGGCCTGGAGATAACCGACCGCGTGAACGTAACCGTGTCGCCGGCTGACGGCGTGGAGGAAGCCCTCAGTTCGTTTGCCGACTACGTTAAGGGCCAAGTGCTGGCCGACAGCGTGTCGGTGGCCGACAACGACGGTGCCGAGGCCGACATCGACGGTACGCCTGTAAGAATCAAGGTGGAGAAGGTTTAACTTTAAAATACGTATATTATGGCAGAAAAAACACGTTACAGCGATGAGGAGCTTGAGGAGTTCAGGACGATCATCAACGAGAAGCTCAGGCTTGCGCGCCGAGACTACAACCAAATGATGAGGACGCTGATGAACGCCGACGGCAACGACGTGGACGACACGTCGCCCACGTACAAGGTACTCGAGGAAGGCAGTGCCACGCAGACTAAAGAGGAACTCATACAACAGGCCGGCCGCCTGCAGAAGTTCATCCAGGGACTCGAGGGCGCTCTCGTAAGGATAGAGAACAAGACTTACGGCATAGACCGTATCACGGGCGAGCTGATACCTAAGGAGCGTCTGCGCGCCGTGCCCCACGCTACGCTCAGCGTGGCCTCCAAGAACGCACGTAAGCATTAAGCCTTACGTGGGGGCGGTGTGGGCGAAATAGAAAATGGGTTATAGTGATAATGTTTTAAGCTAACGCGAATGTCCGTATTCAACACACGCGGCAGGAAGCTGGCGGCCGTATGGCTAGCGGTGGCTGTGCTGCTCGTAATAGACCAGGTCATAAAGATAGAGGTGAAGACCGGTATGTGCCTGCATGAAAGCATACGGGTGACTGACTGGTTTTACATCAGCTTCATCGAGAACAACGGCATGGCCTTCGGCCTGACGTTCGTCAATAAGATCGTGCTCAGCTTGTTCCGCGTGGCGGCAATAGGGTGGCTGGGCTGGTATCTCTGCCGGCAGGTGAGGCTCGGGGCGCGCACGCTTTGGTTGGCGTGTCTCACGCTTATACTGGCCGGGGCCGCCGGCAATCTGGTTGACTGCATGTTCTACGGCCTTATCTTCAACGCCTCGTCGCCCTATTACGTGTCGTATTTCGTGCCCTTCGGCACGGGCTACGCCCCGTTCCTCATGGGTAAGGTGGTTGACATGTTCTACTTCCCGATCATCGTCACTACGTGGCCCGAATGGGTGCCGCTGGTCGGCGGCGGCAACTTCGTGTTCTTCAGCCCCGTGTTCAATTTCGCCGATGCCTGCGTCAGCGTGGGTGTCATCATGCTGCTGCTGTTTTGCCGCAGGGAATTGTCGCAAATATCGTTTACGAGGAAATGAACCACATGCGCATACTTCCGCTGCTCATCGCCGTCTCGGCCGTAGTACTCGCGTGCAAGCCGCAAGTGCCCGACGAGTACCTGCAGCCCGGCGAGTTTGAAGACATACTCTACGACTATCACTTGGCCGACGCAATGGCCGAGGGCGGCGACGATGCCTCGACTCGCGACTACGACCAGACGCTTTACCGCCAAGCCGTGCTGCATAAGTACGGTATAACGCAGGCCGACTTCGACTCGTCGCTCGTTTATTACATGCGCCACGCCGACCGTCTGCACGCCATTTATGAGAACATATCCAAGCGTCTCGAGGATGACGCAATGGCACTTGGAGCCTCGGCTAACGATCTGCGACGCTACGGTGCACTGACCTCCGCCCGCGACACCTCTAATCTGTGGACGGGCGCACCCGCCGTGATGCTCATGCCTCAGGCACCATACAACGTGATGACGTTTGACATACAAGCCGACAGCACATACCACAAGGGCGACAAAATCATCTTTAGCTTCAACTGCGACCTCGTCAGTCGCGAAAGCGGTATGGAAGGAGTGGCAGTGCTGGCCGTCAGCTTTAAGAATGACAGCGTAGCCTCGAGCACTACGAGGATGTCGTCCACGTCCAACTACAGCGTGACCGTCAACGACGGTGACCGTCAGGGGATAAAGTCTGTAAGAGGCTTCGTCTACCTCGGCCGCCGGAGTAGGAGCCGCCACGACGACGGCGACGGTCCGTGCCTGATGTTCTTAGACAACATAAGGATGGTGAGGATGCGCGCAGTCGACGACAAGACACCTGAGCAAGGCACGCTGTCGCCTACGTCGCGCCGCGCGCCTGTCGATACCGCCCGCAGAGGCAAGTCGCAGACCGTGCAGCCGCTCAATAACAACGTGATGAAGGCCACGCCCATGCAGGCAGCTCCGGGGCGACCCCTGAAAATGTCTGATGTCAACAAGAGAAAGGAGAAATAAATAAAACGCTAAGGCCGCAAGAGCTGTATCGCTTCTTGCGGCCTTAGTGTATGTATGTGTGTCGTTGACGGACGGCTTTGTCACCGGTCGGTCACCAGTTCGCCGTTGATTATTCTCGCCGTCCCTCCGAGCCACTCGGTGTTGGGCAGCTCCTCGGTCAGCTTGTAATAGCCCATAACCTTTCCGTCGACTATCTCAATGGCGCACGGCCTTATCTCACGGTCGTCTACGAACAGGCGGTTGACGGCTACTCGGCGTTGCTTGCTCATTGGGCTTATCTTTCTATCAGGTCTACCGACCGCTTTATGAAAGCGTCGAGTGCGGGACCCTTCAGCATGCCGTTTTGCAGCAGGGCGAGGTCGATCAGCTGGTGCACTATCTTGTTGTTCTTAGCGTAGTCGGCAATTATTTGCTGTTTCTTGTTGCGCTGCTCGTCGAGAGCCTTCTCCGTGGCGGCAAGGTCGTCTTTCTCGTCTTGCGTCACCTCCTCGGGCTTCTTCTTGCTTTGGTTTTGGCGTATGGCTGCCAAGCGGGCCTGCTGTCCCTTGATCTCGCCAAGCACGGGCTTGAGTGCCTCGCCGCATTTCTCGTCGCCGTCGGCAATGACGTCCTTGATGAGCTTGTGGTCGCTGTTGAGCACGAGGCTGTAGCTGTCGGGCATCTGGGCGTAGAAGCTCATTCCTGCCTGGTAGCGGCTGATGTCTTTCATTCGGCGCATGTATTCGCTTTGCGTTATCATCACCGGGCCTGCGTTCTCGCCGAGCGGTTGTACCTCTACGCTGAACTCGGCCTTGTCAATCTTCGGCATTTGCGAGCGGAACGCTGATGACAGATTGTCAGCCGTGTCATTGTCCAAGCCGCTCTTCTTAACCTCGTCCTTTACAATGAGACGGTCTACGGTGTCGCTGTCAACACGCATGAAGCGGCTCTTCTCTAACTTTTGTTCAAACATTGACACGGTTGGCACGTCGAGCTGGCCGTCAAGCAGAAGCACGCTGTAGCCCTTGTCCTTAGCGTTCTCTATGTACGAGTATTGCCCTTCCTTGTCGGTGGCGTACAGATAGATTGTCTGGCCCTCCTTGTCTGTTTGGTTGTCTTTTATCAGTGCCTTGTATTCGTCGAGGGTGAAGTATTTGCCGTCCACGTCTTTCATCAGGGTGAAGTCTTTGGCGCGGTCGTAGAAGTCCTCCTGTGACAGCATGCCGTAGTTGATGAACAGCTTCAGGTCGTCCCACTTGCTCTCGTACTCCTTACGGTTCTCCTTGAATATCCCCGAAAGCCTGTCGGCCACCTTCTTCGTAATGTACGTCGATATCTTCTTCACGTCGCGGTCGCTCTGCAGGTAGCTGCGGCTGACGTTAAGAGGTATGTCGGGCGAGTCTATCACTCCGTGCAGTAGTGTCAGGAAGTCTGGTACGATGCCTTCCACCTGGTCGGTGACGAACACCTGATTACAGTATAGCTGTATCTTGTTGCGCTGCAGGTCGATGTTCGACTTTATGCGGGGGAAATAAAGTATGCCCGTAAGGTTGAACGGATAGTCCACGTTCAGGTGTATCCAGAAAAGAGGGTCGTCCTGCATCGGGTAAAGCTCGTGGTAGAATTTCTTATAGTCTTCGTCTTTCAGCGAGCTCGGGGCTTTCGTCCACAGCGGCTCCATGTCGTTGATTATGTTGTCTTCGGTTGTCTCCACCTGCTTGCCGTCTTTCCATTCGGTCTTCTTGCCGAACGCAATAGGCACGGGCATGAACTTGCAGTACTTGTTGAGCAATCCTTGTATTCGTCCTTTTTCAAGAAACTCCTTGCAGTCGTCGGATATGTGCAGCACAATGTCCGAGCCGCGGTCGGCCTTCTCTGCGTCGTCGATGACGAACGACGGACTGCCGTCGCAGCTCCACTTTACGGCCTTAGCTCCGTCCTTATAGCTCTTGGTGACGATCTCAACCTTGTCGCTTACCATGAACGCGCTGTAGAATCCTAAGCCGAAGTGGCCTATTATGGCGTTGGCGTTGTCTTTATACTTGTTGAGGAAATCGCTTACACCCGAGAATGCAATCTGGTTGATGTATTTGTCTATTTCTTCCTCGGTCATTCCAATACCCCTGTCGCTTATAGTCAGCGTTTTGTTTTTCTCGTCGAGATCTACGTGTATGGTAAGGTCTCCAAGCTCACCCTTAAAGTCGCCACGCTCGGCAAGAGTCTTCATCTTCTGTGTGGCATCGACGGCGTTGCTCACCATTTCACGCAGGAAGATTTCATGGTCTGAATACAAGAACTTTTTGATTACGGGGAATATGTTCTCAGTCGTAACCCCGATGTTGCCTTTTTGCATAGTCTTTTATTGTTTGTTTCGTTTGTTGAAACCATCTGCAAAATCCGTGCCAAAAGGACAAATCTAAAAAGGTGAGATTGTGAAAACCTGTCTTCGCTGAAGGATTTCCCTCATAACGGAGTACGGATTCCACAATCTCACCTCTTTTTATTATTACGTTCCGCCGCTTATTTGAATGCCACCACCTGCGTCAGTGCTTGGTCAAGGTAGAACGTATGTCTGGCGGTATCGTCGCCGACGTATATTTCCGTGTTAAGGTAAATGTATTGCTTTCCCGTAGGAGCGTATTTTATTCCACGCTTATACATCTTATTATTGTCGGCATTGTCTCTCATCACGGTTACCATGCTGTCGCTTACGTACCGGGTGGAGTCAAGGTCCTTGAACTTCACCGAGTAGCCGCCGGCCTGTAGGTTGTCGTCAAGAAAGTCGGTCACCACGCTTTCCGCCTTGTGCTGTTTGCCGCAGCCCGATAGTGCTAATGCCGCAGCCATGCATGCAAATGTTATCTTGTTAATAAGTTTTGCCATGTATTTATAGTAAAAGGTGTAGAAACGGCGACGCCCGTCTTACTGCCCGTCGGGGATGTTCTTCATTATCTCCAGCAAGTGGTCCCACACCATCTGCACCGTAGGTATCAGCAGGCGCTCGTCGGGCGAATGCACGCCGCGGAGGGTCGGCCCCATCGACACCATGTCGAGGTTGGGATACTTCTCAGAGAACAGTCCGCATTCAAGTCCGGCGTGTATGCCGATAACTTTCGGTTCTTTACCGAACAGTTTTTTATACGTCTCGGCAACGATGCGCGTGAGTTGGCTGTCGGGATTCATCTTCCATGCCGGATACTTGTCGCCCTGAACCACTTCGGCTCCCGCAAGCGTGAACGCAGCTTTCACCGTGTTGCCCATGTTTACGAGGTTGCTGGCCACGTTAGACCTCTGCGATGCTACAACTTTCACTTCGTTGCCACTGGTAGTGACGCTGGCTACGTTGTTTGACGTTTCCACCATCCATGCCAAAGCCTCGTCCTGGCACATAGAGTATGGACCGTTGTCTACGGCCTGTAATGCTGTTATCAGGTTTTGTCCTACGTTTTTCGGCATTACAGGCTCCATGTCGGTGCTCTCGAGGCTGAACTCCATGTTCTTTTCGGTTACATGGAACTCGTCTTCAACGTCTTTTGCGAATATGTTAAGCGCTACGCGTATGTCTTCCTTTTCGGCAGACGGCACGGCGAACACAACTACGCCGTCGCGCGGAATGGCGTTGTGCATGCGGCCCGAGTCGAACGACGCTATGCGCACGTCGTGGCTTTCGCCGATGAGGTAGATGAAGCGCGAAAGCAGTTTGATGCCGTTTGCAAACTTTTTGTTGATGTCGTCGCCGCTGTGTCCTCCGTGCAGGCCTTTGAGCGAAAGGCGCATGAAGAAGTATCCGGCCGGCGCATCCTCTTTCTTGTCAAACTTGAACGTGGCGCGAGTTGTCATTCCTCCGGCGCAGCTTATGAAGAACTGTCCTTCGTCCTCGCTGTCGAGATTGATCAGCAGGTCGCCCGTCATGAAGCCGGTCTCCATGCCTTCGGCTCCGGTCAGCCCTGTCTCCTCGTCTCTTGTGAAGACGCATTCTATCGGCCCGTGCTCCAGACTGTCGTCCGCGAGCACGGCCATCTGCATGGCGCAGCCTATGCCGTCGTCGGCGCCGAGCGTCGTACCCTTAGCCCTCAGCCATTCTCCGTCGACGTAAGTCTCGATGGGGTCTTTCGTGAAGTCGATGTCGACGTCTACCAACTTCTCGCACACCATGTCCATGTGGCTTTGCAGTATCAGCGTCTTTTTCTTCTCGTATCCTTTCGACGCCGGTTTCCTGATAATCACGTTGCCAGTCTTGTCGACGTGTGTTTCCAACTTCAGTCCGTTGCCGAAATCCTTAAGGAACTCGATCATCTTTTCCTCGTGCTTTGACGGACGCGGAATCCGGTTGATTTTAGCGAACTGTTCAAATACGCACCGGGGTTTCAATTCGTTTTTATCCATAGTCTTTAGTCTGATTTTTGCAAGCCGTTAAGTCGCAGGCTGACAATAATGTCCGCCCCGATTGTCCGTGTCGGCTTGTCTGTCTTATCTGTTTGAAATGAGATGTCAGTTTTTCCCTCTTTAATTTTGCGTTTCTCGTGATTTGCATTATCTTTGCATGCAAAAATAAGAAAAATGGCAGAGATTTTCATCATAACCGTGTTAATAATTGCTATATCGGTAGTATTGTTGTCGGTAAAGGTGATTTTTGTAAAGGGCGGAAGATTCTCTTCCCAGCATGTCGGCGACAATCCGGGCTTGCGCAAGATGAAGATTCACTGCGTGATTGAACAAGACAAGGAAGAGCGTTCGGCGCGGGCAAGCCGCTGCGCTGCGGACGCCGGTTATGACAAATAAAATAATAAGCAATAATAAGATTATGAAAAAAACTATCACAATGGCAGCCGCCGCGCTGCTGTCTTTAGCGTTTGCTTCGTGCAACAATCAGGCACCGAAGGTCGACGACAAGCCCGCTGCTTCCGGGACTGCCAACACCGGCATGAAGATCGCCTATGTCGAAGTAGACTCGATAATGTCGCAGTACAAGTTCTGCAAGGAGTATTCGCTCGTGCTTGAGAAAAAAAGCCAGAACATACAGAACACGATTAACTCGAAAGGCCGTTCGTTGCAGAACGCCGTAGCCAAGTTCCAGCAGGACATCCAGAACAACAAGTACACCCAGCAGCAGGCAGAGGCCGTGCAGGCCGGCCTGCAGAAGCAGGACGCAGACTTGAGGGAGCTGCAGCAGAGGCTCGGCACTGAGTTTCAGGCTGAGACCGAGAAGTTCAACAAAGCCTTGCGCGACAGCATCCAGCATTATCTCGCAGTGTATAACAAGACCAAGAAGTATTCGCTCATAATAAGCAAGGCCGGCGACAACATCCTTTATGCCGATAAGGCGTATGACATTACCGACGAGGTGATAGCAGGGCTCAACAAGGCTTACAAACCGGCTCCTGCAAAGAAGAAATAATTAGGATAAGACATCGTTTAATGCACATGAGACCGCGTAACGTTTGCGTTGCGCGGTTTTTTAGTGCCAAGTGTCGCCGTCGTAGACTGTGTTACGGTTTTCTTACGCTTTTTCGTGCGTTTGCGAAAGGTGGCTTTTTACGTTGTAAAAGAACGTGAGTTCGGCATAAGAAAAGCATAAAAAAGTTGTGGGAATGGAATATTTTTAGTACCTTTATAGTTGACAATC
>CALUFN010000021.1 GCA_944319945.1 uncultured Prevotella sp. | reverse complement strand
GTGACCGTTACGCTCGAGGCCGACCAGACGAACCTCGACGAGGTGATGGTCGTAGCCTACGGTACGGCCAAGAAGTCGGCCTTCACGGGCTCGGCGGCCGTGGTGAAGTCTGAGGACATCAGCCAAAGCGCCGTGGCAAGCCCCGTGGGAGCGTTGCGCGGCAAGGTGGCCGGCGTGCAGATCAGCTCTGCGACGGGCCAGCCCGGACAGGAGAGCTTCTCGATGAACATCCGCGGTATCAGCTCGATCAACGCCGGTAACAGTCCGCTTATCATAGTAGACGGCGCCCCGTTCAACGGCGACATGAGCACCATCAACACGCAAGACATAGCCTCGATGACGGTGCTTAAGGATGCCGCTTCGGCCGCCCTTTACGGAGCGCGCGGAGCCAACGGCGTGGTGATCATCACTACGAAGAACGCCGAGCAGGGCATATCGCAGGTGACGGTAGACGCTAAGTGGGGCTCAAACTCTCGCGCCCTGCCCGACTATAAGTACGTGAACAACCCCGCCGGATACTACGAGCTGTGGTATAACGGCTTGTATAATTACGCTATGAACAACGTCACCGCCGGCGACGGCAACGCCGCTTGGCTGTGGGCTAACCAAAACCTCACCGCGAACAACAGCTTCGGCTTGGGCTACAACGTCTACAACGTGCCCGAGGGACAGTATCTCATCGGACCCGACGGCAAGCTCAACCCCAATGCCGCTCTCGGCAACATAATAAGCTACAACGGCAACCAATACATGCTGTATCCTGACGACTGGGTAGACGCAGCCTTCCAGAACGGCCTGCGCCAGGAGTACACCGTGACGGCCACCGGCTCTAACCAGAAAGGCTCGTTCTACGGCTCGGTGAACTATCTGGACAACCAGGGTATCACGAAGTCGTCTGACTTCAAGCGTCTCTCGGCACGCCTGAAGGCCGACTACCAGGTGAAAGACTGGCTGAAGTTCAGCGGGAACATGAACTACACGCACTTCAACTCGAAATACGTAAGCGGCGACGGTGAGTCGGGCAACAACGGCAACCTCTTCTCCGTGATCCACATGGCACCGATATATCCGCTCTACGTGCGCGACCAGTACGGCAACATCATGACCAACCCCGAGACCGGCAAGGCCGAATACGACTGGGGTGACGGCTCGGTGATCGGACTTACGCGTCCTATCTACACGCAGGCCAACCCGCTCAGCGCGCTCGAGCTTGAGGACAACAGCTTCGAGGGCAACACGCTCAACGCCGTAGGCTCGGCCGAGATACGCTTCCTGAAGGACTTCAAGTTCTCGTCGATCAACAACGTGATGCTGCAGGACAGCCGCCAGACGCAAACCACCAACCCCTTCTTCGGCCAGTACGCAGCAGGCGGCGGAGGCATTTCGAAATACCACACGCGCGCTTGGAGCTACAACTACCAGCAGCTCTTGAACTGGCACCGCCTCTTCGGCAAGCACGACGTTGAGGTGATGCTCGGCCACGAGTACTACCGCGAGTATTACTATCTGCTCGGAGCCAACAAGAGCAACATCTTCTCAATCAGCAACACCGAACTCGTAGGCGCCGTGACCAACGGCTCGGCCACTTCTTACACTACCGACTACAACGTCGAGGGATACTTCGGCCGCGCACAATACAACTTCGACAACAAGTATTTCGCATCGGCTTCTTACCGCCGCGACGCATCCTCACGCTTCCACCCGGACCACCGCTGGGGTAACTTCTACTCGTTCGGCGGAGCCTGGATATTGAGCAAGGAGAGCTGGTTCAACGCTCCCTGGGTAGACGAACTTAAGATAAAGGCCTCTTACGGAGAGCAGGGTAACGACAACATCGGTAACTTCCGCTACATCGACACGTTCAGCATCACCGAGTCAAACGGACAGATCTCGCTCGTGCCTTCAACTATGGGTAACGAGGAAATCACTTGGGAGAAGAACGGAAACTTCAACGCCGGAGTAGAGTTCTCACTCTTCCGCGGCCGCCTCTCGGGTAGCGCGGAGTTCTTCTACCGCAAGACCTCCGACATGCTCGCATGGTTTACGCTGCCCGCCTCTTACGGCTTCATGGGCTACTACGACAACGTGGGCGACATGACCAACACCGGATTCGAGCTCGTGCTCGACGGATCGGTCATCCGCACGAAGGACTTCGAGTGGGGCATCAACCTCAACCTGACCACCTATAAGAACAAGATAACCTACATCGCCGACGAGAACAAGACAATGAAGGTAGACGGCGTTTACGGTTACCAGGGCAGCGGCTACTACTACGGAGAAGGCCAGCCCATGTACACTTTCTACATGCCTAAGTTCGCAGGAGTGGATCCCGAGACCGGCGACGCCCTCTACTGGCAGAACGAATACCAGCTTGACGCCAACGGCGACCAGGTGATGGGCGAGGACGGATACCCCATCGTGATAGGCCAGAAGACTACGACCAACGCCAGCGAGGCCTCCAACTACCTCTGCGGCTCGGCCCTGCCCGACCTTTACGGCGGCTTCGGCACCCATCTGTCTTATAAGGGCTTCGACCTCTCTGTAGACTTCTCTTACCAGATAGGCGGACTCGTCAAAGACTCGGGCTACGCTTCGGCAATGTCGGCACAAAAGGGATCGGCCCTGCATGAAGACCTCTTCAACGCATGGACCCCGACCAACACCGGCTCGAACATTCCCCGCTTCGAGTACAACTACACTTACATGGCCTACTCGTCAGACCGCTTCCTGACGGACGCTTCTTACCTCTGCCTGCAGAACATCACCTTAGGCTACAACCTGCCGAAGAAGCTCGTCAAGAAGATAGGCCTTGAGAACCTCCGCGTCTACGCCACCGGCGACAACCTCTGGCTGTGGTCAAAGCGCCAGGGTCTCGACCCGCGCCAGAGCATATCGGGAGGTACGTCTAACGAATACTACTCACCCGTGCGCACAATCTCGGGCGGCATAACATTAACTTTCTAAAATACGACAAGATGAAAAAAACATTGATATACGGATTAGGGCTTCTAATGGCCGCCGCGACCTCGGTCTCGCTTACGTCGTGTATCGACGAAGTGGAGATGACTGAGGGGGCAACACTCGACGAAGTGAACGAAAATCCGAACTCAGGCGCCGCCCTCATCATGGCTATTCCGGCGTCACTGAACAACGTGTGGAGCCATGACCGCGCCTTCGCCTGGGGCTACGGAGCCTTCATGCGCATCCGCGACGTGCAGTGCGAAGACCTCGTGTGCGACGACGGCGGCGTGGGCTACGACTGGTTCGCACCGTGGGCGCAAAACGAATACATGGGCCGCGACTACATTTACAACCAGTTCATATGGAACACCTTGTATGAGGACGTCAACGCCGCAAACAACGTAATCAAGGCCATCGACCCCGAGACGCAAGTCGAGGATCAGCTCGGCAACCTTGCGGCGGCAAAGGCTTTCCGCGCAATGCTCTACTTGGACTTGGCACGCTGCTACGAGTGGTTGCCTAACGACAAGACCGAAGGCAAAAGCCCCGAGGGCGCAGACATCACAGGTCTGACAGTGCCCATCGTAGACGAGAACACCACCGAGGAAGGCGCACGCAACAACCCGCGCGCCACGAAAGACGTGATGGCAGCGTTCATCCTTGCCGACCTTCAGGACGCAGAGAAGAACATAGGCTACCTCTCGTCAGCGGACAAGACACTGCCCCACTTGGATTGCGTCTACGGACTTTACGCACGCTATTACATGTGGCTTGAAAACTATCCCGAGGCAGAGCGCTACGCACGCCTCGCAATAGACAACAACTCGACTGCGCCGCTGACCGAGGCACAGGCTCTCGACCCCATCTCGGGTTACAACACGCTGAGCCAGTGGATGTGGGGCTCTCAATACACCGAGTCAAGCCTGCAGAACTCACTGCTCAACTGGACTTCGTGGATGAGCAACGAGGCCACTTACGGATACACGGGCGTTGCCGGACTCTACATCAGCGCAGCCACTTATCAGCGCATAAGCGACACCGACTGGCGCAAACTGGAGTGGAAGGCACCCGCAGGCTCTCCCCTCGAAGGGAAGAACATCTACATCGACGATGCTTTCGGAGCTACTCTCGGCGCTTACGCTTCGCTGAAGTTCCGCCCCAACCAGGGCGACATGGCATCGTTCCTCACGGCTTCGGCCAGCGCTTATCCGCTGATGCGCATCGAGGAAATGTATCTCATCGAGGCCGAAGCTGCCGCCCATCAGGACGCCGCACGCGGCAAGCAGCTCATCGAGAGCTTCATGCAGACCTACCGCGACCCGGAATACAGCTGCAAGGTGAGCGACACCGACGCCGTGGTTGAGGAGATTATATTCCAAAAGAGAATAGAACTCTGGGGCGAGGGACAAGTGTTCTTCGACTACAAGCGACTCAATTACCCGGTAACCCGCGGCTACTCAGGCACTAACTTCCTCGAACTGCAGAGACTTAACACCACCACCCGTCCGGCATGGATGAACTACGTGATCGTCTTAACCGAGGAGAACAACAACCCTGCGACTCAAGGCTTCAACAATCCTGACCCGACCGGACAATACACTCCGTGGACCGGACAATAACGATAACGTAAAAAATAACTACAATGAAGAGAATATTCAATTATTGCACAGCCGTGCTCTTCTCGGTATTGGGCCTCACGTTAGGCTCTTGTACCGATGAGTACGAGTACACGGGCACTTCCGTAAGCGGCGAGCAGGTGTACTTCAGCAACGCACTTTCATCCACGGTAGAGCTGTCGGCCACGGCCAACAGCGTCACCGTGCCGGTGAACCGAATCCAGCGCAGCGGCGAGCTGACGGTCAACCTCGACGTCAGCGTGCCCGAGGGTAGCCCGCTCACAGTGTCTAACACGGCCACCTTCGCCGACGGCGACTCCGTGGCTTACATCACCATCAGCTACGACCCGAACGCCATTGAGTACGGCAAGTACGACACGATCACCGTGGCTCTCAACGACGCAAGCCTCACAACGCCTTACGGTAACACCTCTTACACGTTCGCCGCAGGCTTGTCTGAGTGGGTGACGATGGGCACCGGTTCTTATTGCGACGGCATCATGTCTTATTTCCTGCCGCAGGTGGGACTTACGCTTGACCCGATGACCTATCCCGTTGAAATCCAAAAGAACGTATTGACTGATGGCGTGTACCGTGTGTTCAATCCCTACGCCGAAGGGACCGACTTCTATAACGACGTAGTTGTAAACAACGCTACCTACTTCAGCTGGACGGGCGGCGAGAACACGAGCCTCATCATCGATGCAAGGGACCCCGACTTTGTTTACATTATGGATGATTTCTACTCTGGATTAACCACCACTGTTCAGGGGCAAGCCTTTGCACCGCATTTCTATAGCATCGTCGACATCAATATGGAGTATTACGGATTCTCTCTTGACCAGCTCAAGCAGCAGGCTCCCGAATCCTTCGGACAGATGAAGGACGGAGTTATCAGGTTCCCGGCGGCCCATGTCGGATTCACCTTCGGCGATTTCGATCCTGAAGTCGGAGTATATCCCGGCAACGACGCAACTCTCGCCGTGGCCCTGCCCGGCTACGTGATCAGCGACTACTCATCGTCGTTCGTTTACAGCGGCTGCTTCATCGACATCATGGGTAACAGCTACATACAGGGCACCGTAACCCTCGGCGACGACGTGGCCAGCGCCAAGTACGTGATAGCGGCAAACGGCGACGACGTTGACGCAATCATCGAGGCCGTGAACGACGGCTCTATCGAGGCCACCGACATTACCGAGAGCGGCGAGGTGAGCATACCGATGTCGGAGTCGGGCGACTACAACTTCATCATCATCACTTACGATGCAGCCGGCAATATGCAGGGCAGCTCTGCCACCCCGTTCACGTTCAATTCGGGCACCGTTCAGGATGATACCGAGTGGCAGTTCGTATGCAACGGTACTTACTATCACGTGATAAGCGAATTGTTCTCGGATGCAGGTCCTCTGTTCGAGGAGATGAGTTACACTACTGCGCTGTATCAGGATCCCGAAGACCCGACGCGCTACAGAATTTCTCCGTGGAGCAACAACCCGTATGAGGAGCTTTCGTTCGACTTCACCATGGACGCAAACAACATGATTTCGTTTGACGGCGTATATACGGGCTACCAGGTTGAAGACACCGAGCACAACGTTTTCACTCTGTATGCAGCCGACGCCTACACGTTGTCTAACGGACAGTGGCCTAACAGCTATTACGAACCAAGCGAGAACACCTACTACTTCGCAAATGTTTATTACGCCATCAGGAACGGTGAGGTGTCACCCATTTACGGCGAGTGGGACGCATTCGTTCCCGACGGTGCAGGCCAGAGCGCATTGAAGGGCTTGAATAAGGCTCCTTACAGGCTCAACACTAAGGCCAACTACATCGACAAGAGGCTTAAGGCCATGAAGCCGGGCTTCAACGGTAAGCGGATGAATGCCAAGCTGATAGGCAAGCGATAATCCGCAGTCGGCAAGGCTGACAATGATAAAAGAACGTCCCGCAACGGTCGAACGGCCCGTTGCGGGATTTCTTTTTGCCGGCCCAATTCCGAAAGGCCGCCTTTTGCGCCGCAAAAGGCGGCCTTTCATGCCGTAAAAGGTTACCTTTCGCACGCCGAAAGGTAACCTTTTGTATAGGCAACGTAAAATGCTTGTCTTGCCTCCTTCGCCTTTTATGAAAATCCCAACCAATGTGTAGAGATTTCTTTACCTTTTTACCTTTAAATAAATGCTCGTTTCTCTCGCATTTATTTTGCATTTGCCTGACGGCGATTTTCAATTCGCTCGACTTGCACTAACTTTACATAAGTCAGGCTGCGTCTCGGAAATGAAAATAAATGTGCGTTTCACGCACATTTATTTTGCATTTCGCTCGACTTGCACTAACTTTGCATCAGGTTTTTTATATTTAAAAGATTATGGCAAAGAAAGCATTATTGATGATACTCGACGGATGGGGTATCGGAAAACACGGCGAAGGCGACGTAATCTACAACACGCCTACTCCTTATCTTGATTATCTTAACGCGGTAAGCCCGCACTCGCAGCTGCAGGCCTCGGGCGAAGACGTAGGTCTGCCCGACGGACAGATGGGCAACTCGGAGGTGGGACACCTCAACATCGGCGCAGGCCGCATAGTGTATCAAGACCTCGTGAAGATCAACCGCGCCTGCAAGGACGGCTCGATATTGAAGAATCCCGAAATAGTCAACGCCTACGGCTACGCCCAAAAGACTGGCAAGAAGCTCCACCTGATGGGCCTGACCAGCGACGGAGGAGTGCACTCTTCGCTCGACCACCTCTTTAAATTAGTGGAGATAGGCAAGGAGTACGGCCTTAAGGACGTCTACGTGCACTGCTTCATGGACGGCCGCGACACCGACCCGAAGAGCGGCGCGGGCTTCATACGCAGCCTTGAGGACGTGTGCCGCGAGAACGGCGCCCACGTGGCCAGCATCGTAGGCCGATTCTACGCCATGGACCGCGACAAGCGTTGGAACCGCGTGAAGGAGGCTTACGATCTGCTCGTGGAGGGCAAGGGCAAGCAGGCTGACGACATGGTGCGCGCCATGGAGGAGAGCTACGCCGAGGGCGTGACCGACGAGTTCGTTAAGCCGATCAACAACTCTACGGTAGACGGCACCATAGGCGAGGGCGACGTGGTGATATTCATCAACTTCCGCAACGACCGCGCTAAGGAGCTTACGCAGGTGCTCACCCAGCAGGACATGCCCGAGGAGGGTATGCACACAATAAAGGACCTGCAGTATTACTGCATGACGCCTTACGACGCGTCGTTCAAGGGCGTGCACGTGCTGTTCCCGAAAGAGAATGTGCAAGACACTCTCGGCGAATACCTGAGCAAGCAGGGCAAGAAGCAGCTGCACACGGCCGAGACGGAGAAGTACGCACACGTGACGTTCTTCTTCAACGGTGGCCGTGAGGCTCCCTTCGACAACGAGGACCGCATACTCGTGCCGTCGCCCAAAGTGGCCACTTACGACCTTAAGCCGGAGATGAGCGCTTACGAGGTGAAGGACAAGCTGGTGGGAGCCATCAACACGCAGGAGTATGACTTCATCGTGGTGAACTTCGCCAACGGCGACATGGTGGGCCACACCGGCGTCTACCACGCCATAGCTAAGGCCGTGTGGGCCGTAGACCACTGCGTGAAAGACGTGATAGAGGCCGCTAAGGCCAACGGCTACGAGGCCATCATCATCGCCGACCACGGCAACGCCGACAACGCGATCAACGCCGACGGCACGCCTAACACGGCCCACTCGCTCAACCCCGTGCCCTTCATCTACGTGACCGACAACAACAGCGCCACGGTGAAGAACGGCCGTCTGGCCGACGTGGCTCCGTCGATACTCCACATCATGGGCCTCGAGCAGCCTGCCGACATGACGGGCGAAAACCTCATAGAGGATAATATTTGATGTGAGGGCTGTGAGGTTTGGGAGGTCTGGGAGACCACAGCCGCCATACATTATTAATGTAATGAATGTGGGCTTTGCTGACATTCATACGCAGTTTAGGGAAGTTAAAGCCGAGGCATTGCCCGAATCACGCAATGCTATCGGCTTTAACTTCTCTAATTTATTTAACGCCTTCAACTTCTCTGTCATTCTACATGAATGTGGATTTTTGAACATTTTTAATTTTTAAAAAATAATATTGTAACAATGTAAATTAGTAACTTTGCAGCGGTAAAACGTGATTCAGTTGTATTGTTAATGATCAGGATAGGTATCGACATAGGTTCTACGACGGCTAAGGTAGTAGCCGTAGGCGACGACGGAAGCGTCTTGTTCTCGCGCTACGAGCGGCACAACGCCGACGCTAAGGCCGTGGCGGCCGGCATATTGGGCAGGCTTTCGGCCTGCATCGGCGACGTAGAGACCGGCGTAAGGATGACCGGATCGGTGGGCATGGGCTTCGCCGAGAGTTGCGGCCTGCCCTTCGTGCAGGAGGTGGTGGCCGCCGCCAAAGCCGTGCAGGGATACTATCCGGCCACGCGCTCGCTGATCGACATCGGCGGAGAAGACGCTAAGGTGGTGTTCTTCCGTGACGGCCGCGCTGCCGACTTGCGCATGAACGGCAACTGCGCCGGCGGCACGGGAGCCTTCATCGATCAGATGGCCGTGCTGCTCAACGTGGGCGTCGACCGGCTTGACGGCCTCGCCGCGAGCGCCTCGCAGGTGTATCCCATAGCCTCGCGTTGCGGCGTATTCTGCAAGACCGACATACAGAATCTTATCGCCAAGAACGTAAGCCGCGCCGATATCGCCGCCTCCATACTCCACGCCGTGGCCGTGCAGACCGTAGTGACGCTGGCCCACGGCTGTCGGATAGAGCCGCCCGTGCTGATGTGCGGCGGTCCGCTGACGTTCCTGCCGTCGCTGCGCAAGGCCTTCAAGGACTATCTTTCGCTATCCGACGCCGACATCATACTGCCCTCCGACGGCACTCTGCTGCCCGCGCTCGGTGCCGCCCTTGCCGAAGTGGACGGCGAAAAGCCGCGCAAGTTGTCTGAAGTAATTGCCGAAATGACCGCCGGCCGTGCTTCCGCCGACCGCAGCGGCACGGCTCTCCGGCCAATATTCGCCGACGAAGACGAATACACCCGGTGGCGCGAACGCATTTCGGGCGGACAAGGGGCAAGCGGACAAACGGACGAAAATACCGACGAGGCCGTGTCTGCCGGTCGCTTGTCTGCCGGTCAACTGACAAAAGACGTGTTTCTTGGAATAGATTCCGGCTCGACCACTACCAAGATAGTCGTCACCGACAAGGACCTTAACATACTTTATTCATATTACAACCCCAACAACGGCGACCCGATAGGAACCGTTGAGAAAGGCCTCGCCGAGCTGAAACGGCAGTGCGACGGGCGCGGCGTAAGCCTCCGCGTGGTAGGCAGCTGCTCTACGGGCTACGGCGAAGACCTTATCAAGGCGGCCTTCAGGCTTGACTCGGGCATCGTCGAGACCATAGCCCACTACACGGCTGCGCGCCACCTTGACCCCGACGTCACCTTCATCTTAGACATCGGCGGGCAAGACATGAAGGCCATATTCGTGACCGGCGGCGTGATAGACTGCATCGAGATCAACGAGGCCTGCTCGTCGGGCTGCGGCTCGTTCATCGAGACCTTCGCCAAGACTCTCGGCTACACGCCCCACGAGTTCGCCGAAGCCGCGTGCCGCGCGGCCGCCCCTTGCGACCTCGGCACGCGCTGCACGGTGTTCATGAACTCGAAAGTGAAGCAGGCGTTGCGCGAAGGAGCCTCCGTTGGCGACATCGCCGCAGGCCTGGCTTACTCGGTGGTGAAGAACTGTTTGTATAAAGTGCTTAAGCTGAGGGACGCCTCGCAGCTCGGCGGACACGTGGTAGTGCAGGGCGGCACGATGAGAAACGACGCCGTGGTGCGCGCCCTCGAGCTGCTGACGGGTGCCGAAGTGACCCGCAGCAACGCTCCCGAACTGATGGGAGCATACGGCTGCGCCCTTTACGCCGGCCGCCACCAGGGCGGCGGCTTGGCTCTCGGCGACATGCTCGCGAAGGCCGGCTACACGCAGAAGCAGCTCCGTTGCAAAGGCTGCGACAACAGTTGCCTCGTAGTCCGCTACCGTTTCGGCAACGGGCAGGAGTACTTCTCGGGCAACAGATGCGAGCGTGTGTTCAGCAACGGCGGTTCCGACCGCCCATCGAAGGGCGTCAACGCCTATGAGCGTAAGTCTTCGCTGCTCTTCGACCGGCCGCCGCTTGAAGGCACGCCGCGCCTCACCGTGGGCATACCGCGCTGCCTTAACATGTACGAGGACTATCCCTTCTGGCACGCGCTGTTCACCGCCTGCGGCATCGGCGTGCGCCTTTCGTCGCCCTCTAAGTTCGCCGCTTACGAGCAGAACGCCTGCATGGTGATGTCAGACAACATCTGCTTCCCTGCCAAGTTGGTGCACAGCCACGTGCAAGAGCTGGTAGACGGCGGCGTTGACCGCGTGTTCATGCCCTTCGTAGTTTACGAACGGCAGGGCAAGGAGCAAAACAGCTACAACTGTCCGATAGTGACCGGATACGCCGAAGTGGTGAAGAGCGTGCAGGCCGGAGGCGTTCCGATCGACTCTCCAACGATAAGTTTCAAGGACAAGGACCTGCTCCTGAAGCAGTGTCGCGAGTATCTCGGGCGGCTCGGGATAGACGGAAAGACCGTGGCCGGCGCCTTCAGACTCGCCCTAAGCGCGCAAGACGCTTACGTGAAAGCCGTCGCCGACTACGACGAGAGCGTCTATCGCGAGGCCCGCAGGCAAGGCGCGCTGACCATACTGTTGGCCGGACGGCCTTACCACACCGACATGCTGATACAGCACAAGGTGTCTGACATGATGGCCGACATGGGCATCTACGTAGTGACCGACGACATAGTGCGCGGCAAGAACGTGCCTGTGGCCGACGCCCATTACCTGTCGCAATGGGCTTATCCCAACCGGATATTGGAGGCGGCGAAGTGGAGTGCCGGGCAGGAAGGCATGGAGTTCGTCGAGATGACGTCGTTCGGCTGCGGCCCCGACGCCTTCCTCACCGACGAGGTTCGCGACATGCTGGCGCGCCGGGGCAGGGTGCTCACGCTGCTGAAGCTCGACGACATAAACAACATAGGTTCGATGAAGCTGCGCGTGCGCTCGCTCGTCGAAAGCCTGAAGATAGCCGGAGACGGCGGCGGAAAGGATAAAACTATTCATGAGTTTGAGACCACGCGGACGTTCGACGAGGCCTGCCGCGGGCGCAAGATACTCGTGCCTTACTTCACGCCGTTCATCTCTCCGCTCATACCGGCCGTCATGCGAGTGGCCGGATACGACGTAGACAACCTGCCGCTGAGCGACACCGAGTCGTGCGAATGGGGCCTGAAGTACGCCAACAACGAGGTGTGCTACCCCGCGACGCTCATCGTGGGCGACATAGTGAAGGCCTTCAAGAGCGGCAAGTACGACCCCGCTAAGACGGCAGTGGCCATGACCCAGACTGGCGGACAGTGCCGCGCGAGCAGCTACGTGGCACTCATCAAGAAGGCGCTGGTAGACGCCGGCTATGCCGAAGTGCCGGTGATTGCCTTCACCTTCGGCAGTACGATAAGGAACAGGCAGCCCGGATTCCGCGTCAACTGGCGCAAGATGCTGCCCGTGGCTCTCCATTCGATACTTTACAGCGACTGCATCGCCAAGTTTTATTACGCCTCGGTGGTCCGCGAGAAGGAGCCGGGGCAGGCCGCAAGGCTGCGCGACCTCTACCTGCAGTCCGGCGAAAGCCTCATACTCGAAGGCCGCCACGACGACCTTGTGAGCTATCTTACGATGGCCGCCACCGAGTTCGACCGCATCTGCACCGACCGCCGATGCCCCAAAGTGTGCGTGGTGGGCGAGATATTCCTAAAGTTTAATCCATTCGCCCAGAAGAACGTGACCGACTGGCTCATATCCCAGGGCGTCGAGATAGTGCCACCGTTGCTCTTAGACTTCTTCATGCAGAGCTTCGTCAACAGGCGCACCGACGAGCAGGCGCATCTCTGTCGCAGGTCGTTGGCCGGCTTCGTCTACGGCATGATGTACAAGCGCATACGCAAATGCGTCGACCGCGTGAACAACGCGGCTTCCCCCTTCCGCTACTTCACGCCGTTCAACGACATCTTCGCCGAGGCCGCCGAGGCCCGCAAGGTGATCACCCTGAGCGCCCAGTTCGGCGAAGGCTGGCTGCTGCCGGCCGAGATCATGTCGTGCGCACGCCAGGGAGTGAGGAGCGTGATAAGTCTGCAGCCCTTCGGCTGCATAGCCAACCACATAGTGTCTAAGGGCATGGAGAAGAAGATAAAGTCGTTTTTCCCCGACATGAACATCCTCTCGCTCGACTTCGACAGCGGCGTGAGCGACGTTAACGTGACCAACCGCCTGCTGCTCTTCACCGACAGTTTGAAGCGTAGCGATAAGTAACTGGTAACTCATTGATAATCAACGATATGATAAAAAGTTACCTTTTGACTTGCAAAAGGTAACCTTTTATCTTATGAAACGCGGCCTTTCACGACGCCGAAGGCCGCCCTTTGCGGCGTGACCACGCGCGGCGTAGGCCCTCATAGGCTCCGTCGCGGCCTATAGGCCGGCTTCGCCCATCAGCTCGGCTATCTCTTTCGCCGATATCGGCTCTTGCTCGTTCTTGTCGTAAATGGTGAGCAACGTCACACGTCCGCTCTCCTCGTCGATCTCAATCGTATAAGTGATGACGCGCGCGCCGCTGCTTTTGCCCTTGCCCTTGTCGCTGATGGCCATGCGTATCTTGCGCATGCCGCCGCCCAAGTCTGTGCCAACGTATGGGTTGGAGGCCAGCTCCCGGCAGAAGTCGGCTATGTCTTTCTTTATCGACTTGTATTTCTTTGCAAGTTTTTCACCTGCTTGTCGAAATGCGAAATAGTATGTATGTCAAAGTTCATTTAGCAATTCTTTTACCGGTCTGCGGCTTATTTCTCCTTCTTTCACCAACTTAAGCTCGTCGAAAGCCTCCTTAAGGTCATAAAGCACCTCCTCCTTGCTTATCGTGTCGGCCTCCTTCTTTTTCTCCTTTTTCAAGTCTTTGAGAAACGTCTGCAGTTTCTTCATGGCGGCATTGTCGTTCATCAGCGAAACGACGTCTTGCATTACAGATTGCTGTAAACTGATAGTCTTGCTCATAATTCAGTCCTCCGTTTTGCGCAAAGATAGGCATTTATTTTTGCATTTACGAGAAAATGGTTTATTTTTGCAGGATATTAAGTTTTCATTCAGACATGGACGTAAAGATAGAGGAAAGCTGGAAAAGGCACATCGGAGCGGAGTTTGACAAGCCGTATTTCGCCGCCCTTACCGAGTTCGTGCGCGAGGAGTACCGCCGGGGCACGTGTTATCCGCCGGGGCGGCTGATATTCAACGCCTTCAACCTGTGTCCGTTCGACAAGGTGAAGGTGGTGATCATCGGTCAAGACCCCTACCACGAGCCCGGTCAGGCCCAGGGCTTGTGCTTCTCGGTGAACGAGGGCGTGCCCTTCCCGCCGTCGCTTGTCAACATATTCAAGGAGATACAGGCCGACCTCGGCACGCCAGTGCCCCAGAGCGGGAGCCTCGTGCGCTGGGCCGAGCAGGGCGTGCTGCTGCTCAACGCCACGCTCACCGTGCGCGCCCATGCCGCCGGCAGCCACCAGCGCCACGGTTGGGAGGAGTTTACCGACGCCGTGATACGCGCCCTCTCGGCCGGTCGCGAGCATCTCGTGTTCATCCTCTGGGGCAGCTATGCGCAGGGCAAGGCGCAGCTTGTCGACGCCTCGCGCCACCTCGTGTTGCGCTCGGCCCACCCCTCGCCGCTGTCGGCTCATCGTGGTTTCTTCGGCAACCACCACTTCAGCTTGGCCAACCAGTTTCTGCAAAAATACGGCATGGAGCCTATAAAGTGGTGAAGGGAATTGGGAATTAAGAGTTAAGAATTAAGAAAATATGCGTTGCGTGCATAATAAAACGCCATGATATGTATTCTAAGTCATTAGCTCTTAATTCTTAATCGGAGTATTTTCTTAACTCTTAATTAGCTTAACGCTGAACTTTGTTTCTTAACTCTTAATTAAAAAAAAGATGCTACCTATAATACAAGTGGGCGACGTACTCGTGTCGCCCGACATCATAACCGAGACTTTCTGTTGCGACCTTGACGCGTGCAAGGGCGCGTGTTGCGTAGAGGGAGAAGCCGGGGCACCCGTCGATCTCGACGAGATAGCGGCTATTGAAGACTCGTTAGACACGGTGTGGCCGCAGATGTCGGCCGGCGCCCAAGCCGTGGTCGACCGTCAGGGAGTGGCCTACGGCGACCCCGAGGGCGACCTCGTGACGAGCATCGTCGACGGCCGCGACTGCGTGTTCACCTGCCATGAGGGCGGCTGCTGCCTCTGCCTGCTCGAGAAGGCCTACCGCGCCGGGCTTACGGAGTTTTGCAAACCGGTGAGCTGCGCCCTCTATCCCATACGCGAGAAGCGGCTCGGCAGCGGTCTCGTAGGCCTTAACTACCACAAGTGGAGCGTCTGCGCGCCTGCCCGCAGCAAGGGAGCCGAGCTCGGCCTGCGCGTCTACGAGTTTCTCAAGGAGCCGCTCGTGCGCCGCTTCGGGCAGGCTTGGTACGACGAGCTTGCGGCCGTAGCCGCCGAGTTGCGCAAGCGTTGGGACGGTCCGCAGCCTGCTTAGCTCTCCTTGTATATCACGTTGTTTGCGCCCGAGGTGATGTTCAGCGCCTCGGGATGCTCTTTTATGAACGAGTCGATGTGGCGTATGCGCTTCTCCTCGAGTATCTCGTCGACGGCTATCAGGATGCCCGTCTCCTCGACGTCGCCGAATCCGTAGTTGATGGCCGTGCCGAACATGCGCATCGTGGGGCTTAGTCCCATGTATGCGTTGACCAGCGGCGGGATGTTGTATCCTAATTTCCTCACCTCGCGGTTGAGTATCTTATAGTCGTCCTTAAACGAGTCCTCGCAGAACAGCCTGTCGAGTTCGGCCGTGTCGGTCTCTATCTTCAGCGGCTTCATCGGTATTATCAGGTTGTCGGGGTCGTTGAAGTGCTTCTTCAGGAAGTACAGTATCATGTCGCGCCCCTTGCGCACGTATGAGGGGTACATCGTCATCTTGCCGAACAAGTATTTTATGTCGGGGCGTATCACGGTGAGCGCCCCGAGGCCGTCCCACAGGTTGTCGAGGGCGAAGAGGCTCTTTGCGCCCATGCGCGAGCTTTGGTATTCGGGCGATACGAACGAGCGTCCCAGCTCCACCGTCCACGGAAGGTACTCCTTCATGAACTTCTCCGAGAAGTGGAACATGTGGCTCGTGGCGAGCACGGGCTGGCCTTCGGCGTCGATCTCGGCGTCGCATCCCAGGAGATATCGGTATCCGCCGATGATCTCCTCCTCCTCGGGGTTCCACACGATGAGCTGCTTGTAGCAGTTGTCGCAGGTGTCAAACTCGTCGAGGTCCATGCTCTTGCCGCTGCCTCCGCCCGCCTCGCGGAAGGCTATCTCCCTCAGGCGGCCTATTTCCTTGACCACGTTGGGCGCGTTGTGCGCCGTCACTATGTATATCTCGTTGTGGCTTTTGTTGGTCATCCTGAGCTGTCGGTCGGGCGTAAGTTCGCTTTTAAGCAGTTGTTTGTCTATCGGCTGGATTATCTCTTGTTCCATGATTCCGGATGTATTGAATGTTGTTGATGATGTGTAACGTTGTGTCGTGTCGCGCCGTCTTACAGTGCGTACACTATGTCTTGCACGTATTGCGCCCATGCGGCTGGCGTCTTCGAGCGGTCGAACGTCTGCCACGGTATGGGCTTGCCTATCGCTACGCGGAACGTCTTGTGGCGGTTCTTGTACATCTCGTCGGCCAGGAAGAGCATGGCCACGTTGAATTTCACGCCCAAGCGCTTGCATGCGTTGGCGAGGTTGTAGAAGAAGTCGGAGTTGCGTCCGCCGAAGTGTATCGGCACCACGTCGCGCCGAGTCTCCACGCTCTTGGTTATGAAGGTCTTCTTCCAGGCCAGGTCGTGTATCCTTCCGCCCGTCCTGCGCGAGCAGATGCCTGCTGGAAACATCAGTATGTGGTTGTCGCCGTGGAATCCCGCCTCGATCATCGCCGGGAAGTTGCGGCTCTGGTGGCCGGTCTTGTTTATCGGGATGCAGAGCGGGGCCAGTCCGGGCAGGTTCATCAGCAGGTCGTTAACGAGATAGCGGAACCGCCCGTCGTAGTGTCGGCCTATCACCGCGCCCAGGGCTACGCCGTCTGCGCCGCCCAGCGGATGGTTACTTACGAAGGTGTACAGGCGGCCGTCGTCCTTGTCGGGCAGGTTCTCCCGGCCTACCACCTCGAGCGTCATGTCGAGGTAGCGCACCGTAGCCTCGAGCCATTCCACGCCCGTCAGCGTGCGGCTGTCCCAAAGATACTTGTTCACCTCGTCTTGGTGGAGTATGTGTTCGAGCCATTTTACGACGGGGCTTGGCACGTAGCGTGCCTTGCCGCCCATCTTGCTTTTCAGTATCTCCCTTACGTCGATGGTCTTCTCCGTGATTTGGTTCATGTTTTCTATGCTGTCGTTGCGTCGTGCGGGGCGTGCGCTCCGCGTGCCGTGGCGCGCCGTCGGGGCGTAGGCGCAATATCTTAAGTGCAAAAATAATTCAAGTTTTCCGAAATCGTGTCCGTTTTTCCGAAAAATATTTGAAAAACTTTATTTTTGTAACAAAATCCCAACCGTCTCTTTATATAATGCGTATAAATGGCACGCATTTATTCATCTGCTTGCATAAACATGCATCCGCGTGATTCAAAAACTTTGACAATAGAATTTCGCGGAATAGAAACTTCAGGGCATGTTAACGCCTGTTGCGCGCGCGGTTTTGCCGTTTTTTTGTGCTATTGGTCGTCAATGGTAACGCAATATGCTGTTTTTTGTCTCGCAAAAAGCAGCCTTTCAGCTTGTGAAAAGCAACCTCTCGGCCTGCAAAAGACGGCGAATCAGGCCCTGAAACATGGCGTTTTGAATGCCTTTTCGCAAGAATTTTTCTTTTGTTTGATGCTAAGCCGTTGAAAAATAGGGCGTTACGAAACGACTCTAAAATCCGTGTTTTCACGGCCTCGGCCGCCACCGTAGCCGCCGACGGCCTTCTCGGCGCGTTAAACTGTCGGACGAAGGCGTATCCGCCTGTCGTAAAAACGCATAAATATGCATTAAAAGGCGACGACCGCATGCGCCTTTATAATGTACGTATGTAATGCCGCCGCCGGAAGTTTACGATTTGGGTAAAATAAAAAATATCACTTTTGTGGGGAAAAGTGGTGCGTTGTGGGGAATTTTACTTACCTTTGCCGCAAAGAACAACGCGCCGTAAGACTATGCGTTTTTTAGGCAACATCGAAGCGAAAACCGACTCGAAGGGACGGGTTTTCCTGCCTGCCGCGTTCCGTAAGGAGCTGCAAGCGGCGGGCGAGGAACGCCTCGTGTTGCGTAAGGACATATTCCAGCCCTGCCTTGTGATTTACCCCGAGAGCGTGTGGAACGCCCGGCTCGACGCGCTGCGCCTGCGGCTCAACCGATGGGACGCCGCCCACCAGCGCCTGTTCCGCCAGTTCATGGCCGACGCCGAGGCCGCCTTGCTCGACTCCAACGGCCGCCTGCTGCTCTCCAAGCGCCGGCTCGACGCGCTGTCGGCCGACGGCACAGTGAGGTTTATCGGCATGGACGACACCATAGAGATATGGGCCGGCGGCGGTGCCGAGGCCTCGTTCATGGGGCAGGAGGAGTTCGGCCGCGCGCTCGAGGCCCTGATGGGATCGGGCGGAGCGGCCGTGCAGGGACCCGTCGGCGGCGCGTGCGTTGAAACCATTAACGGAGAATGACTACTATTGCAGACACTTACCACGTGCCCGTGCTCATGAAAGAGAGCGTCGACGGACTTAACATCGACCCCTCGGGCGTCTACGTCGACGTGACCTTCGGCGGCGGAGGCCACAGCCGCGAGATACTCTCGAGGCTCGGGCCTGACGGCCGCCTGTACGGCTTCGACCAGGACGCAGACGCCGAGGCCAACATCCCGGCCGACCCGAGGTTCACCTTCGTGAGGAGCAACTTCAGGTACCTGGCCAACTGGATGCGCTATTACGGCGTGGAACGGATAGACGGCCTGCTGGCCGATCTCGGCGTGTCAAGCCACCACTTCGACGACGCATCGCGCGGATTCTCGTTCCGCTTCGACGTCCCGCTCGACATGCGCATGAACAAGCGCGACGGCATGACCGCCGCCGACGTGCTCAACCGCTACGACGAAGACCGCCTGGCCGACGTGTTCTACCTGTACGGCGAGCTGAAAAACTCGCGCCGCCTGGCCGCCGCCGTGGTGAAGGCGAGGGCCGCACGCCCCGTGGCCACCACGCAAGACCTCGTAGACGCCACCTCTTCGCTATTCAGGCGCGAGCGCGGCAAGAAAGACATGGCACGCATGTTCCAAGCCCTGCGCATCGAGGTAAACCGCGAGATGAGCGCACTCAGGGAGATGCTGGCCGCCGCAACGCGGCTGCTGCGCCCCGGCGGACGCCTCTCGGTGATAACCTACCACAGCCTCGAGGACCGCATGGTGAAAAACTTCATCAGGACGGGCAACGCCGAGGGAGCGGCCCGGCAAGACTTCTTCGGCCGCACGCAAGCCCCGCTCGCACCCGTCAACGGCAAGGTGGTGACGCCCGGCGAGGCCGAGCTGGAGGACAACCCGCGCAGCCGGAGCGCAAAACTAAGAATAGCTGAAAGGAAAGACGACGCACAATGACCGATAAAGACATAGACAACGGCGGGCAGACTCCGCACGAGGAGCCCGCAGGCATGGAGCCCACCGGGCGGCAGGGGCTGAGGGAGACGCTCAAGAACAGCGTCACCGAGGAAGACGCGCCCCTCTCGGCCAGCCTCACGCTGCGCAAGATATTGGGCGGCGACTTCCTCACGGCGGCCGTCATAAGGAAGCAGATAGGCCTGATAACGCTTGTGGCCGCCTTCGTCATGGTCTACGTGTCCAACAGGTACAGCTGCCAGCAGGACCTATTGGAGATAGAAGACCTTAAGGAGAAAATCAAGGACGCCAAGTATAAGGCGCTGGCCAGCACGAGCGAGCTGACCGAGATGTGCCGCGAGAGCAACGTGCTCGAGATGCTTAAGAACAATGAGGACAGTGTGCTGCAGATACCCACGCAGCCCCCTTACATAATAAACATACCCGAAGATGAGCAGCATGTTCGATAGGAAAAAGATGATCAAGAGGTATAAGATAGTAGCTTATGCCATGCTCGCGGTGGGCGTGATCATACTCTGCAAGGTGGTCTACATAGCCACGGTGGAGCGCAGCTATTGGATGGAGGTGGCCTCGTTTTTCACTAAGGACAGCGTGGAGGTGAAGCCCGTGCGCGGCAACATCCTCAGCAGCGACGGCCGCCTCATGGCCGGTTCGCTGCCCGAGTACCGCCTGTTCGTAGACTTCAAGGCCGGCGGCGACGAGAACGAGGACCGCGACTCGCTCTGGGCAGTCAAGATAGACAGCCTCTGCATGGGCCTACACGAGATATTCCCCGAGAAGACAGCGGCCGAGTTTAAGGCCCACTTGCTCAAGGGCAAGGCTAAGGGCAGCCGCCACTGGCCCGTGTGGAATCGCCGCGTGAACTACAGCACGTACTCCGAAGTGAAGAAGCTGCCGCTCTTCAACCTCTCGGCCAACGCAGGAGGCTTCCACGTAGAGAAGTTCAACGCACGCAAGCGCCCCTTCGGTTCGTTGGCCAAGCGCACCATAGGCGACCTCTTCGGGGCTAAGGACACGGCGCAGTTCGGCCTCGAGTTGTCTTACGACTCGGTGCTGCGCGGCAAGCCGGGAAAGATAAGGCACCAGCGTATCAGGGGCAAGAAGCTCAACATCACGCAGATAGACCCCGTGAACGGGGCCGACATCATGACCACCATAGACGTCAACATGCAAGACCTGGCCGAGCGTTCGCTGCTCAACGAGCTTAAGCAGATCAACGCCAACGTGGGCGTGGCGGTGGTCATGGAGGTGGCCACGGGCGACGTGAAGGCCATTGTCAACATGACCAAATGCGCCGACGGAGGGTATTACGAGATAAAGAACAGCGCCGTGTCAGACCTGCTCGAGCCGGGTTCGGTGTTCAAGACGGCGTCGCTCATGGTGGCTCTTGACGACGGCGTTGTTGACACTACGTACACCGTAGACACGGGTAGCGGCATCTGGGACATGTACGGAGCCAAGATGCGCGACCACAACTGGCACCGCGGCGGCTACCAAGTGCTCACGCTGCCGCAGACGCTTCAGTACAGCTCAAACATAGGAGTGAGCCGCATAATCGACAAGTATTACGGCAAGAACCCCGAGAAATTCGTCGAAGGACTCGACCGCGTAGGCATACGCGAGGACCTGAAGCTGCCCATCGTGGGCTACGCTCCGCCCCGCATACGCATGCCGAAGAAGAACAAGCACGGGCAATACGTGAACTGGAGCAAGACCGCCCTGCCCTGGATGAGCATCGGCTACGAGACCCAAGTGCCGCCGATATCCACCCTGACGTTCTACAACGCCATAGCCAACAACGGCACGATGGTGCGCCCGAGGTTCGTAAAGGCCGTCGTGAAAGACGGGCAGGTGCTGCAGGAGTTTCCCGTACAGGTGGTGAAGCAGCGCATATGCAAGGAGAAGACCTTGCGCGAGATACGCACGATACTCGAGCAAGTGGTGAGCCAGGGGCTCGGTAAGAAGGCCGGTTCGCCGTCGTTCAAGGTGGCGGGCAAGACCGGTACGGCGCAGATATCCAAAGGAGCGAGCGGATATAAGTCGGGCACGGTGAACTATCTGCTCAGCTTCGTGGGCTTCTTTCCGGCCGACGCGCCCCGTTACAGCTGCATAGTGTGCATACAGCGGCCCGGCCTTCCGGCCTCGAGCGGCTTCAGCGCGCAGGTGTTCCACAACATAGCCGAGGGCATAATGGCGCAGAGCCTTAAGCTCGACGTGACCGACGCGCGCGACTCTACGTCGGTGCTCGTGCCCGACGTGAAGAACGGCGACCTCGTGGCTGCCGACTACGTGCTGCGCCGTCTCGGCATACCTACTAACAGGAACTGGAGCGGAAGCTACGCCGACGGCAACCCGATATGGGGCAAGGCCAAGCGTGAGACGGCCGACGTGGTGCTGGCCCGGGGCGGCGGATACCCGCAGGGCGTGGTGCCCGACGTGAAGGGCATGGGAGCGCGCGACGCCGTGTACGCACTTGAGAGCCGCGGAGTGAAGGTGAGGATAGACGGCCGAGGCAAGGTGGTGAGCCAGAGCCTGGCCCCGGGACGGCCGATAAGGAAGGGCGAGACGTGCCTGATCAAGCTGGATTTGTGACATTAGATACCATTTAATTTTCCGACAATGACACTTAAAGAACTTATAAATAACATCAGCCCCCTGAAGGTTACGGGGAGCGTAGACAAGGAAATAACGGGCGTAGACATCGACTCGCGCCGCGTGGGGCAGGGCCACTTGTTCATCGCCATGCGCGGCACTCAGACCGACGGCCACGCCTACATAGGCAAGGCGGTAGGGCAGGGGGCGGCCGCTGTGTTGTGCGAGGACATGCCCGAAGACGCGGCCGAGGGAGTGACTTACGTGCAGGTGAAGTCGACCGAGGACGTAGCCGGCCAGGTGGCCACCACATTTTACGGCGACCCTTCGCGCAAGCTGAGGCTCGTAGGCGTGACGGGCACCAACGGCAAGACCACCATCGCCACCTTATTATATAACATGTTCCGCCGCTTGGGGTACAAGTGCGGACTGCTGTCTACGGTGTGCAACTATATCGAAGACGAGCAGATACCGGCCGACCACACCACGCCCGACCCGATAGAGCTTAACCGCCTGCTGGCCCGGATGGTTGAGGCCGGCTGCCAATACGCCTTCATGGAGTGCAGCTCGCACGCCATAGCGCAGAAGAGGATAGGCGGACTGAGGTTCGCGGGAGGCATATTCACCAACCTGACGCGCGACCATCTCGACTACCACAAGACGTTCGAGAACTACCGCAACGCCAAGAAGGCCTTCTTCGACGGCCTGCCCAAAGGCTCTTTCGCCATAACCAACGCC
Organism: uncultured Prevotella sp.; assembly: GCA_944319945.1. GTDB lineage: Bacteria > Bacteroidota > Bacteroidia > Bacteroidales > Bacteroidaceae > Prevotella. Next base: position 17,260 of record CALUFN010000021.1, on the reverse strand, counting down.
GACGACAAGAACGGCATGGTGATGGTGCAGAACACTAAGGCTACGGTCAAGACGTATTCTACGAGGACTATGGCCGACTTCCGCGCAAAGATACTCGAGTGCCACTTCGGGGGCATGTACCTCGAGATAGACGGCCGTGAGGTGGGCGTGCAGTTCATCGGCAAGTTCAACGTGAGCAACCTGCTCGCCGTCTACGGCGCGGCAGTGATGCTGGGCGAGAAGCCTGAGGACGTGCTCGTAGTGATGAGCACGCTGAAGAGCGTCAGCGGAAGGCTCGACCCCGTGCACTCGCCCGAGGGCTACACGGCCATAGTCGACTACGCCCACACGCCCGACGCGCTCGAGAACGTGCTCAAGGCCATACACGAGGTGCTCGGCGGCAAGGGGCAGGTGATAACCGTGTGCGGGGCCGGCGGCAACCGCGACAAGGGCAAGCGTCCGCTCATGGCGCAAGAGGCCGTAAGGCAGAGCGACAAGGTGATCATAACGAGCGACAACCCCCGCTTCGAGGATCCGCAGGCCATCATCGACGACATGCTGGCCGGGCTTGACGCGAAACAGATGAAAAAGGTAGTCAGCATCGTCGACCGCCGCGAGGCCATACGCACGGCATGCATGATGGCTAAGAAGGGAGACGTGATACTCGTGGCCGGAAAGGGGCACGAGAACTACCAGGAGATACGCGGCGTGAAGCACCACTTCGACGACAAGGAAGTGCTCAGGGAGATATTCGCCGAGGATAAATGACCTGCCACAACCCTCACGACGGGAGGAAGCCGCACCCGCCTTCGCCCTCCTGAACGGAAGAGGCCTGGAACGTAAAGGTCGCGGCTCGTCAGGCTGATAAGCCTCATTGGGCCGATAAACATTTCCTTGCGGCTAACCGCTTGATAATCAGCGGCTCTGCAAAAGGCCGCGTTTTAGGCTGCAAAAGACGGCCTTTTAGGCTGCAAAAAGTCGTCGATTGCAAGGCAAAAGGCCGCATATCTGAAATTAACAATTAAAAATTAAAAAGTAAACAACGCTGCAAGGGGCATGGCATTCGGCTTTAACTTCTTAGCGAGCGGAGCGAGCGATAACTTCTTTAACTCCTTTAACTTCTGAATATAAAATGTTATACTACTTATTCCGGTTCTTAGAACAGTTCGGCATCCCGGGCTCCCACATGTGGGGATACATATCGTTCAGGTCGCTGCTGGCGCTGATACTGTCGCTGGTGATATCGGCATGGTTCGGCGAGAAGTTCATCAAGTACCTCAAGAGCAAGCAGATCACCGAGACGCAGCGTGACGCCAAGATAGACCCCTTCGGCGTTAACAAGATCGGAGTGCCGTCTATGGGCGGCGTGATCATCATCGTGGCCATACTCGTGCCCGTGCTGCTGCTCGGCCGCATGCGCAACATCTACCTCATACTGATGATCATCACCACCGTGTGGCTCGGCTTCCTCGGCGGCCTCGACGACTATATCAAGATATTCCGCCACAACAAGGAGGGACTGCCCGGACGCTTCAAGATAGTGGGCCAGATAAGCATAGGCCTGATAGTGGGCCTGATGCTGTGGTACAGTCCCGACGCTAAAATCAACGAAAACCTCGCCATAGAGCGGCAGGACGGTCAGGAGCTGGTCGTAAAGCACAGGCCCGAGGCGCAGAAGTCGCTGAAGACCACCATCCCCTTCGTCAAGGGGCACAATCTCGACTACGCCAACCTGATGAGCTTCTGCGGCAAGTATAAGACGGCCGCCGGCTGGATACTGTTCGTCGTGATGACGATATTCGTGGTCACGGCCGTATCCAACGGAGCCAACCTCAACGACGGTATGGACGGCATGTGCGCAGGCAACTCCGCCATAATAGGCGTGGCCTTAGGCATACTGGCCTACGTGTCGAGCCACATAGAATACGCCGCCTACCTCAACATAATGTACATACCGGGGTCGCAAGAGCTTGTGGTGTTCATGTGCGCGTTCGTCGGTGCGCTCATCGGTTTCCTCTGGTACAACGCCTATCCGGCGCAGGTGTTCATGGGCGACACCGGCTCACTGACCATAGGCGGCATAATAGCCGTGTGCGCAATCATCATCCACAAGGAGCTGATGCTGCCCATACTGTGCGGCATATTCTTCGTAGAGAGCCTCAGCGTGATCATGCAAGTGTGGTACGCTAAGGCCGGCACGCGCCGCGGAGTGAAGCAGCGCATGTTCAAGCGCGCCCCGCTGCACGACACGTTCCGCACGCAGCAGGAGCAGCTCGACCCCGAGATCAAGTATCTTTTCAAGAAGCCCAAGGGGGCCGTTCACGAGTCGAAGATCACCATCCGCTTCTGGATTGTCACCATAATCCTTGCGGCGCTTACGATAATAACATTGAAGATAAGATGAGAATACGGTCCTACCGTTTTACGGTCATGCGGTTGTAAGGCTTTTACGGTTATAGGGTAATATGGTTATAGGGTTATAATGATGGAACAACCCGGACAAGGCCACCCCCTCGCACACCCAATCCCTATGACCTGAAAACCACCCAACCCCATAACCTTAAAACCGTAAGACCTCATAACCTAAAATAACATGAAACGAATAGTAATACTTGGAGCAGGAGAAAGCGGAGCCGGAGCGGCCGTATTGGCCAAGAAGGAAGGCTTCGACGTGTTCGTGTCTGACATGTCGGTGATAAAGGACAAGTATAAGGCCGTGCTCGACTCGCACGGCATCGAGTGGGAGGAAGGCCGCCACACCGAGGACAAGATACTCGACGCCGACGAGATAATAAAAAGCCCCGGCATACCCAACGACGCGCCGATGGTGGCCAAGTGCGCCGCCGAAGGCATCCACATAATAAGTGAAATAGAGTTCGCCGGACGCTACACCGACTCTAAGATGATCTGCATCACGGGCAGCAACGGCAAGACTACGACCACTTCGCTCATCTACCACATATTCAAGAGCGCCGGCTACGACGCCGGACTGGCCGGCAACATAGGCAACAGCCTCGCACTGCAGGTGGCCGAGGACCCGCACGAATACTACATCATAGAGCTTAGCTCGTTCCAGCTTGACAACATGTACGACTTCCGCGCCAACATCGCCATACTGCTCAACATCACCCCTGACCACCTTGACCGCTACGGCAACTGCATGCAAAACTACGTCGACGCGAAGATGCGCATACTGCAAAACCAGACCGGCGAGGACTCGTTCATCTACTGGAACGACGACCCCATCATAGCCCGCGAGCTCAAGAAGTATGACATCAAGGCCATACGCTACCCCTTCTCCGAGCTTAAGGAGAAAGGTTCGATAGGCTACATCGAGGAAGGGCAGTACAAGATAGAGAAGCCCACGCCCTTCAACATGGAGCAAGAGGAGCTGAGCCTGACCGGCAAGCACAACATATACAACTCGCTCGCGGCCGGCATCGCCTCTAACGTGGCCGGCATAAGGAAGGAGTTCATCCGCAAGAGTCTTAGCGACTTCCCCGGCGTGGAGCACCGTCTTGAGAAGGTGGCGAAGGTAGGCGGAGTGCAGTACGTCAACGACTCGAAGGCCACCAACGTAGACGCCTGCTGGTATGCGCTCGAGAGCATGAAGACGCCCGTTATACTCATACTCGGCGGAAAGGACAAGGGTAACGACTATAACGCCATTAAGGACTTGGTGAAGGAGAAGTGCGCGGGGCTCGTCTACTTAGGAGCCGACAACTCGAAGCTGCACGCCTTCTTCGACGGAATGGGCATACCCGTGCGCGACACCCACTCCATGCGCGACTGCGTGCAGGCCTGTTACAAGATGGCCCGCCCCGGCGACACGGTTCTCCTGAGTCCCTGCTGCGCCAGCTTCGACCTGTTCAAGAACATGGAAGACCGCGGCGAACAGTTTAAGGCGTTGGTGAGGGGACTGTAGAAAGTTAAGAGTTAAGAATTAAGAGTTAAGAAAATCTGCCTTGTGGGTTTGGATGCGCCGGCGTTATTTCTTAAGTCTTAACTCTTAGCTCATGAATCACCAATACGTTATTTCTTAATTCTAAACTCTTAATTCTTAATTCTCTTGATGTTAAAAGACAAGACTTCTGAAGGCAAGATAAAGGGCGACGCCGTCATCTGGTCGGTGTTCTTCTTCCTGTGCATCATCAGTATAATCGAGGTTTTCAGCGCTTCGAGCCACTTGTCGTTCAAGAGCGGCGACTATCTCGCCCCCGTGCTTTACCACTGCCTGCTGCTGGCCGTGGGCGTGGTGGTGATGATATGTACGATGAACATACCGTGCCGCTACTTCAAGCTGGTCACTCCGCTGGCCCTGTTCGCCTCCGTCCTGATGCTTGTCATCGTGTTTTTCGTGGGCGAGACCACCAACGGCTCGCAGCGTTGGCTCGACATTTTCGGCATACAGTTCCAGCCGTCTGAGATAGCCAAAGGCACTATGGTGCTCGCCACGGCGCAGATACTCAGCGCGAGGCAGACCCCGGCGGGAGCCGATAAGCGGGCTTTCAAGGAGATATTGCTGCTGTGCGTGCTGATAGTGCCCCTCATATTGGTGGAAAACCTGTCGACGGCCGTGCTCCTGTGTACGGTGATTTTCCTGATGATGTTCATAGGTAAGGTGCCCAAAGTGCAGCTCGGCCGTCTGCTCGGAGTGGTGGCCTTGAGCATCGCCGTGCTGGTGACGGCGGTCATGGCGTTCGGCCATGACAACGGCGGGGCCGACGAGGCGAAGCCCGGGCAGGTGATGGTGCAGCAGGCGGAGCAGGAAGACGAGAACATGGTTGAGAAGGTGTTCCACCGCTTTGACACGTGGAAGTCGAGGATAGACAAGTTCCTCAGCAGCGACTACGTGGCTCCCGAGGACCTTGACCTCAATGGAAAAGACTCGCAGACCTCGCACGCCAACATAGCCATCGCCTCGTCGAACCTTATCGGCCGGGGGCCGGGCAACTCGGTGGAGCGCGACTTCCTGTCGCAGGCTTTCTCTGATTTCATCTACGCAATCATCGTCGAGGAGATGGGCATCTTCGGCGCGGCGTTCGTCTGCATGCTTTACGTGGTGCTGCTGTTCCGCACGGCCACTATAGCCAACCGCTGCGCCAACACGTTCCCCGCGCTGCTCATCATGGGCTTCGCCATGCTGTTGGTGGTGCAGGCCATGTTCAACATGGCCGTGGCCGTGGGCCTCGTGCCCGTCACGGGTCAGCCACTGCCGCTGATAAGCAAGGGCGGCACGTCTACTATCATCAATTGCGCGTATATCGGCGTGATACTCAGCGTGAGCTATTCGGCCAAGAAGAAAGACGAGGCCGACGGCCCCGTGCAGGCCGAGGCGGCATAAGGCTTACGCCGCCTCGGTCTTTTTTGCCTTTATCCTTGACTTCATAGTCCTCATGGCTCCCTGCGTCATGCACATTATGCGCTGTGCGGCCGCGTCGTCGTATTTCATCCCGTTGGTGATTATCAGGTAGAAGATGTTGGTCGACGTGAGCCCATTGTAGCCCTGCTCGGCCTCTTCCACCGTCTCGGGATGCCCCACGCGGTAATATTCTATGAACTTGTCGAAGTCCTTCTTTTTCCACGTCGCCGTGGTGCCTTCGCTTATAATGTGGTTGTAGAGCGTCTGTCCGCGGTTGATTATGGCGTTCTGTTCCTCTTTCAGCCGCTTGATTTTGCGTTCCAGCTTTACGGCCTCGTCAGAGTGCTTTCGGTCTGCCAGCTCGAGTGCGGCCATCCTTTCCTCGTATTCCCTGATGCGCCTGTCGGCGTCGGCTATGGTCTTTTTCGCCTTGTTTATCTTCCTGCGGTGATACGCCGCGCCCCAGCAGCCCAGTGCCGCCACCACGGCTATCGTGGCTATTGCGGCCGCCGTGGCGTTGCGGTTCACGTCTTGCTCGTATCGGGCCTTGTCGTAGTCGCGCTGGGTGGTCACCGCCCCTTCGGTGTCTTTCGTCTTCTTTATGCTGTCTTCAAGCACTTTTGCTTCATGATAATACCTTGCCGATGCCTTGAAGTCTTTCTCCCTGTCGGCCTTCTCGGCAAGAAACAGCAGTATCTCTGCTTTTTGTCCAGCATTAGACTGATCCCAAATTTTATTTTTAATGGAGTCAGCTTCGCGATGCATTCCAAGCATATAGTCGGTTTTCATTAAGTTTACCAATAAATCAGTATTAGGCTCTATGCTCAGTGCTTGCGTGAAAAGAAGTCTCGCCTTGTCGTACATTCTATTCTCATAATAGATGTATCCGATATTGTTCATGTAGGTAGTACATTCCTCTTTATCGGTTATTTCTTTTAAATGCGGCTCTATTTTGTTGATGTATTTAAATGCGCTGTCTTTCTTACCCATGCCGTAAAAGCTCATGGCCATGCTGTTGTACGCGAAGCATTCCCATGAAACATTGTCGTTGTTTATCGCATGCTGTAATGCCTTATGAGCGTAGTCAAGGGCCGTTTCGTTAGCTTCCAGAGAGAAGTTGACGTATGACATGTTGACATATATTAAGAATCTCAGCCACGGTACGCCTGCTTCTTTTTCTGTTTGTTCGGCTTCTTTAAATAGCAACAAGGCCTTTTTCGTATTTCCGTTTTCATAACTTATCGCCCCTTTATAGTAATACGACCGTGCTAAAAGTTCGGCATCATGATTATTCTTATAGTAATTTATGCTAAAGTCTAATGCCGAATCCTCATTTTGCCGTATCCCTTTGACGTGTGATAATTGTGCTTTTAGTAATAAGTATTTTGCCTTGTCTGCATCATCTTTTAGTTCCTCAAAGCGTATTGTGCCCATCTCTTTTTCGGTTTCACTTATGTTTGTTTTTATGAGAAGGCTGTCAATATGTTCTAATTTCGTCTGAATGTCGTTTTTACTTATATCGCATGCAGTAAAAAACAGTAGTATGATCAGATAAGTTATGATAGCTTTCATATATTAAATTATTTGTTCGCAAAAGTAATATAATTATCTAAATTGGCAAAATTAACAGCTCTCATTCGGCTGAAATTGTTACAGTTTTAGGTGTTACAGATTGTTACATAGTAGTGTAATGTGTTGATAATTAGATAATTATCGTAAATATTCAGTGTAACAACCAAGAGAAAAAATCCTTTGAAAATTTGGATTTAAGCAAAAGCCGTTGTTAACTTTGCGGTACAAGATTCATCCGCGAGGGTGAATCGAGACGTAAGAAAATATTTGTTTAACATCTAAATTTATACGATTATGAAAAAATTATTGTTGGTTTTGTTTACGCTTTCAGTGATAGCGTTTATCGTCCCACTTCGTGCGGTGGCGCAGCCGGCTGGCGATGTAGCGTATCAGAAGGCCGTGCCCGCATTCTGGCGCAACGTGGTATTGGAGCTTGACGCAAGCATCGGGACCAAGCACGACGGCATGGCTCCGCTCGAATTAGGGGCCAACTTGGGGTATAGGTTCATACCGAGGATGTACGCCTTCGTGCACGGGGGCAACCTGATGGGCCTTTACGACAAGGATCACGGCCGGCGTTACACTAAGAGCGCCGTGCTCGGCGGCGGCCTGGGCTACACGCTGTGGCGCACTGAGGCTATGGACTTAGACCTGCGCGGCATGGTGACCGCAGCCGTGGGCGACGCCGACTATAAGCATGTGGCCTACGACGCGGGCCTGCGCTTCAGGGTGAACACTGGCGGGGCGCTCAAGGTGAACATAGGCGTGGGCTTCCGCCACGTCAGTTCGCGCACGGCCGGCATAGGCACTTACAACGGCCTGTTCGGCACTCTCGGCTTCGGCTTCTAAGCCTTCGGCGGCAGCAACTGTCGCTGCCGCGTAACCTGCTGATAATCAATGCCGTTGTAAAAGGTGACCTTTCGTCTTGCGAAAAGCTACCTTTTACACGACGAAAGGCTACCTTTTGCGCCGCAAAAGGTAGCCTTCGGGAAAATTGTAGGAAATCTTACGAATCGTAAGTTCAACATAAACATACATCCACGGTAGGGACATAATTTATTATGTCCGCACGCCTTTAAGAGGCGTATTTTGTTGATTCTGTACATGAAAACGTTCTTTCAGAACGTGCGGACATAATAAATTATGTCCCTACCGTGGATGTTTAAGATATTTACGAATGAATAAGTCTAATCTTCCGGCATCGCTACCGTCGACTGCCGGCCACGGTCAGCGAGCTTAACGCCAGCGAGGGGTCTATGAAGTAGATGCGCACGGCTACGGTCTTGTCGCCGTCTGACGTGAATGCTGCCGACCTCTCAATGTATCCCTGCATCACGGTGTCGCCCCATTCGCCCGTCTCGGCTTCGCGCTTTATGCTCGTAACTTGCGGCTCGGTGCCGTCTACGGATATTGCGTAGCGCAGGTCTGACGTGTGGAATAGGGGGAACGTTGGCATGAACTTCAGTCTTATGATGTTTTCGCCCTTGCTTACCTTAATCTTATATTCGGCGTATGGGGCTTGCGCCGCGTCGGCGCCGTAGCTCTTCGTAGATGTCGGCCATACGGTGATCACGGCTCCGGCGGTGCCGAGTCCGCGCAGGGTCTTCAGCCGCTTGTCGGCTTTCGCGTACTTGTCTGCGGCGATGACGATGCTGTCGCGCGTGGCGTCTTCGGCCGTTTGCCGTGCGGCCACGTCGGCCTCGCCGGCAGTTTTGAAGTCGTAGAAGTGGCGCAGGCCGCGCGGAGCGTAGTCCATCATGCCGTCCCACTTGCCTCCGGCCGTCTCCTTGTTGTACTTTTCGGTCAGGCTCCGTATCCTTTCGTAGCCTCGGAGCGACATTTCGGCGTATCTCATCGTCGACTCATTGTCGCCGAGACTTGCGTAGATGTAGCTCAACCGTGAGCCGAGCACCTTCTCGTTCATGGCCCGCGCCGCCTTCACGGGGTAGGCGATGAGTTCATAGTAAGCGTCTTGCAGGTCTTGGGCGATGTGCGCTTGCAGGCTGTCGACCGTCCGCTCAAGCGCGGCGTAGCGGCCGATGCGCTCCTCCATCTCGTCTTTTGAGTATCTGACGAAGGCCACATGCTCCGGTTTTCCTGCCGAGGCGAGGTTGTAATACTCGCGCTTTATGACGCAAATGGCGTCAGCCGCGTCCTCACCGAACGTCTCCGCGCCCCAGCGTCTGCCGTAGAGGTCGGCGTCGGCGAGGTCTACTGAGTTGACGTCCCAGGCAAAGTCGAAGGCGAACTGCGCCTCATACTCTATGGGCTTAATGTCGCCCACGTTGAACACCCACACGTCCTTACAGTTCATGGCGTAAGCCTTCGACAGCTCGTAGGCTATGAGCGCGGGCTGGGTGCTGCCCAGCCAGAGATAGTCTTGTGGCACGCCCCAGTACGACAGGTGGTAATACACGCCTCCGCCGCCCTTGCGCCGCTGCTCTTCGGGCGTGGACAGCTGGCGCATGTAGCCGTGGTTGTCGTCGGCCCAGACCAGCGTCACGTCGTCGGGCAGGCGCATACCGAGGCGGTAAGGCTTCAGGGCCTCCTTGTAGGGGCAGAATATCTGCGGCACGTCGGCAGCCGGACGGCCCAAGTCGCGCTCTATCATCTTGCGCTGTTCGGATATGATTTCCTCGAGAGCGTCGCGCCTTTCTTCGTCAGTATTGTAGCCCGGCATGCCCGAGTCGTGTATGCCGCGCATGCCGAGAGTATAGATTGCGTCGTTGTCTTTCGATTCCCTTACGCGCTTGTCCCAGTACATCTCCACCGTCGCGCGGTTGTTTTTCCAGTCGTAAGGGCCGGGCAGACGGCCGAACTCGAACGGGAAGTTGTGCACCCACTCGTCTACGTTGTTTCTCAACATCTGCTCGCAATGGCTCGAGCCGAGCACTATGTCGTACCTTCGCGCCAGCTCGGGGTTCTTCTTGTAGTACCAGAACGCCTTAGTGCAGGGGTGCATGGCAGGCCACAGCAGGTTGGCCTTCAGGCGTAGCATGAGCTTCATCACCTGCTCGTAAGTGCTCGGGCCGAGATCGTTCACGTCCTTGTCAAGATGCTTGGCCGCCCACGGTTGCAGCCCCCAGTCCTCGTCGTTGATGAAGAGTCCGCGGTATTTCACCGACGGAGGCCCCACCACCGCCGCGCCGCGCGTCACGCAGACGGTAGCGTGTTTGCGCGGAGCCACGTCGGCCCACCATTGCCACGGCGACACGCCCATGCGTCTCGATAGCTCCATCAGGCCGTAGGCCGTGCCGCGAGGGTCGCTGCCGTATATGGCGAGAGCCTGCGGCACGCCATTGAAGGGCTTGTCTATCACGGCTATGCCGAACGTCTCCCACTTGCCTTTCACTCGGCCTGCGTCTATTTTCCCAGTGCTTGCGAGGCTGTCAACAGTGGAGAGCGTCCCAGCGTTCCCGCCAATACGTGGGGCGCGCCGTCGGGAAGCGTCGTGGCGACGGACAATTCGGGCCTTGCGCCCGACACGTTTTCAACGTCGCCGCAGAACATTTCGGCCGCCGCCCTTACCACGTCGGCGTCGCCGTCGGCCACGATTACCGTTGCCGCCCTGCCGTCGGCCGCCACGGCGAAGGAGCCTTTCGCCTTTGTGAATACCACCTTTACCGGTGCCGCTAAGGCCGACGCCGGCAGGCATGCGTACAATAACACCGCCGCAATGAGTCTGATACAGTAGTTCATAATTGTTTTATTTTAATGGTTTTATGTTATGACCGTTGCATTGCGTAGCGGCCGTTTCAGTCAAGTTTTCCGCCTGCAAGCCCGTCGGCGGTCATACTATCGGCAGGCTGATGCCGTTGATTTTCTGGTAGATGTCAAGGGCGTAGACGTCGGTCATGCCGCTGATGTAGTCGATGACGGCCATGAGGCGCGTCTCGAGTTCTGGCGAGCCGATGTCGTACTGGCTGCTTACGCGGCTTATCAGCTGGCGCGAGTAGTAGCGCGAGGGGTTTACCACGGCGTCTACCATGGCCTCCATCAGCGTGGCCATTATGCGGTATCCGCTCAGCTCCACGTCGAGCACGGGCTTGCTCTTGTATATCTTCTCTTCCGATACTGCGGCGCAGCGGCGGTAGGCCGAGGCCAGGGGCTCGTCTATGTGGGCTACGAGCGAGCCTGCCAGCGTGCCGTCGAGAATCTCGCGCTCGTGGGCTACGAAGGCCTTCACGCAGGCCTTCTCGAGCGCGCCGATGGCGCAGGCGCGCATGTAGACTATCTTCTCGTTGTCGTCGGTGATGCCCTCGTCGTCAATGCGCCGCAGTATGCGCGAGCGCGCGTCGTCGTCGAAGAAGCCCAGTAGCAGCGAGGCCGTCTCGTCGAAAGATATTATCTTCAGCTTGTGGGCGTCTTCGATGTCCATTATCTCGTAGCAGATGTCGTCGGCGGCCTCTACGAGGTAGACCAGCGGATGGCGGGCGTACTCTATCGGGCGGCCGTCGGCCGACTTGCGCCTGATGCCCAGTTCGGCGGCTATCCGTTCGTATGTGTCGCTCTCGGTGTGGAAGAAGCCGAACTTGCAGTGGCCCGGACGGGCCAGCGTAGAGGCGTAGGGATACTTCACGATGGAGGCCAGCGTGGTGTAGGTCATCACGAATCCGCCCTCGCGCCGCCCCCTGAAGCGGTGGGCAAGCAGGCGGAAAGCGTTGGCGTTACCCTCGAAGTGGGTGATGTCGGCCCACAGTTCGGGGCTTACCTCGCCTTGAAGCCTCGTCCCGGGCCCTTCGGTGAAGAATGTCTGTATGGCCTTCTCGCCCGAGTGTCCGAACGGGGGGTTGCCCATGTCGTGGGCCAGGCACGCCGTGCTTACGGCCGTGCCTATCTGCTCGAACAGCGTGCCGCTCAGCTCGGGGCGGCTCTTTGTCAGGGCGTGGGCCACGTCGTTGCCTAAGGACAGACCCACGCTGGCCACTTCGAGACTGTGTGTCAGGCGGTTGTGCACGAACACGCTGCCCGGCAGGGGAAACACTTGGGTCTTGTTTTGCATGCGGCGGAAGGGAGCCGAGAATATCAGTCGGTCGTAGTCGCGCTTAAACTCGGAGCGGTCGTCGTGGCGCATCGTGTGGCGGTGCTCCTGCCCGAGCCGCTTGTTGGATATCAGTTGTTGCCAGTCCATAATCGTTTTTTTTATTCATAATTCATAATGCACAATGCATAATCAGGCCGTTTTTAATTCATGGTGCCATTATTCATTATGTATTATTCGCTGTAATAATGCATTATTCATTGTGCATTATGCATTATTTAACGTCGCAAAAGTAGTCTAAAAAAGCCAAAAATCTTTCTTTTTAGACGTAAAACAGCTGTTATGTGGATATAATTCGTTACTTTTGCACCTTAATAATATTACAACCGTACACGATGATACAAGTCAGGGTTATCAACAAGGGGCACCACCCGTTGCCCGCCTACGCCACGCCGCAGAGCGCAGGCATGGACCTGCGCGCCAACATCGACGCGCCCGTTACGCTGCGGCCCATGGAGCGAAAGCTCATCCCCACGGGCTTATTCATGGCGCTGCCCGAGGGCTACGAGGCCCAGGTGCGCCCGCGCAGCGGCCTCGCCCTGAAGCACGGCATCACCGTGCTCAACTCGCCGGGGACCATCGACGCCGACTATCGGGGCGAGGTGATGGTGTTGCTGGTGAACCTTTCGGCCGACGACTTCACGGTCAACGACGGCGAGCGCATAGCCCAGATGGTGATAGCGCGCCACGAGACGGCAACCTTCGTAGAGACCGACGAGCTTGACGCCACCGAGCGCGGAGCCGGCGGCTACGGGCACACCGGTGTGGAATGACCCCTAACCAGCATTCACGACGCTTAGATGAGACGATTTGTTCTACATATACTATTGCTCCTGCCGGCAGCCCTGCTCACCGCAGGCTGCGGCGGGACGAAGTCGGCTGCGGCCGTTTCCGCTGCGGTTGAGGCTGCCCCGGCTCCGCCCTCGGGCGTGAGCCGTAACGACAGCCTGCGCTTCAAGATGTATTACTACGAGGCCGTGAGGCAGCAGGTGGCCGGCAACTACGACGCCGCTTACGACCTGCTGCGCCACTGCATCGGCATAAATCCCGCCGCAGCCGAGGCCTACTTCATGATTTCCTCGTATGACGGAGTGCTCAAGGGTGACTCTGCCGCCCTCGAAGACGTGAAGAAGGCGGCAGAGCTTAGCCCCGGCAACAACGCCTATCTCGAGCGGCTCGGCAGCGGATACGTCCGCACGGGCGACTATGCCGAGGCCGTGGAGGCCTACGAGAAGCTGTGGCGCAACACGCCCGAACGCTCTGACGTGCTCGACATACTGGCCCAGCTCTACGGCCAGCTGAAAGACTATGACAGCATGCTCGACGTGCTCGGGCGCATGGAAGCACTTGAAGGTGCCGACGAGAACATCACCCTCGCCAAGATGAGGGTCTACTCGCTGCAGGGCAAGAAGCAGGAAGAATTCAACGAGCTGAAGGCCATGTCGGAGAAGCATCCTAACGACTTGGGCTACCGTGTGATGATGGGCAACTGGCTGCTGCAGAACGGCAAGCCCGACGAGGCCGGCCGCCAATACGCCGAAGTGCTGAAGGCCGACCCCGAAAACGTCATGGCCCGCATGTCGATGATAGACTATTACCGCTCGTCGGGCCAGCTGCAGCGTGCCGACTCGCTGCAGGAAGCCATGCTGCTAAGCCCCGACACGCCCGTTGACGGCAAGATGACGCTGATGCGACAGGTGGTGGCAGACAACGAGAAGAACGGAGGCGACAGCACGCAGGTGATCGACCTGTTCCGAAAAATACTCGCCCGCCCCCAGGAAACGGCCGACATGGCCGAGCTTTACGCCGCCTACCTAACGCTGAAGAAGATGCCGCAAGACTCCATCTCGGCCGTGCTCGAGCAGGTGTTGCGGATAGCTCCCGACAACGCCGCCGCCAGCCTGCAGCTCATACAGGCGGCTTGGAGCCGGCAAGACTTCGACCGCGTGGCCGAGCTTTCGCGCCGCGCCATCGATTATATCCCCGACGAGATAGCCTTTTATTACTTCCTCGGCTTGGCCTACGTACAGAAAGACGACGACGACAGTGCGCTCGAGGCCTTCAAGAGGGGTGTAGGCCAGATAGACGATCGGAGCAATCCTGACCTCGTGTCGGACTTTTACGCCATCATGGGCGACATCCTTCACGACAAGGGACGCGCCGAAGAGGCTTACGCCGCCTATGACAGCTGCCTGCAATGGAAGGACGACAACTTGGGCTGCCTTAACAACTACGCCTATTTTCTCTCAGAGGACGGCAGTCGTCTCGACGACGCCGAGCAGATGAGCTACCGCACGGTGCAGGCCGAACCGGACAACAGCACCTTCCTCGACACCTACGCTTGGATATTGTTCAAGCGCAAGAAGTATGCCGAGGCGCGGCAATACATCGACATGGCCGTTGACAATGACTCTACCCGAAGCGCGGTGATAATAGAGCACGCAGGCGACATCCATGCCGTGAGCGGCGACATCGAGGGCGCAGTGAAATACTGGCAGGAGGCCCTTGAGATAGGTTCGGAGAACGATAAGGTGCTCCGCCGTAAGATAAAACTAAGGAAATATGTGGAAAAATAGCAACGGTTGGTTTTTCACCGCAGTGCTTGCTGTGGTGTCGCTTGCAGTGGTTTCATGCGGAACTAAGAAGGCCGCGCTCGACGGGACGGCAGTCTCCGGCGGCCGCAGCGACGTAGTGGAAAGGGCGGTTGTCGACGCTAATGAGCTGAAGGGCAAAGTGCTTGCCGCCCAAACGGATGCCGACTGCATGTCGTCGAAGATAAGGTTTACGCTCAGCAGCGGGCAAAAAGACCTCTCGGTGTCGGGCTCGCTGAGGATGAAGCGCGACGAGGTGATACGCATACAGCTCACGGCCTTCGGCCTTATGGAGGTAGGTCGGCTCGAGTTTACTAAAGACTACGTGCTCCTCATGGACCGCATGAACAAGGAATACATCAAGGCCGGCTATGCCGACGTGGGCTTCCTGCGCGCTAACGGGCTTGATTTCTATACGCTTCAAGCATTGTTTTGGAACCGACTCTTCATTCCCGGCAGGCAAACGGTAGACCGGTCGGCCCTCGACTGCTTCGCCGTGGCCTTTCAAGACGCTTCTGCAGCCCCCTGCCTCACACTCGAGCGGGGCGGCATGGAGTATCTGTGGACAGTCGACAAGGCGAGCGGGCGGATTACGTCGGTCGATATGACGTACTCCGGCACGCCGTCTGCCAAGACCACGGTGAGGTGCGCTTACGACGGGTTCGAGCCGTTAGGCGACAAGCAGTTTCCCACGGACATCACCCTGACGCTGAAGAGCACCGCCCTGAAAGGCGCCGACGGCGTGGCCGTCAACATTGCGATAGACAAGCCCGAGGCCGACGGCGACTGGGAAACGTTTACCTCCGTGTCGGGCAAATACAAGCAAGTCAGCGTGGAAGAATTGATGAAACGACTCATGAAACTGTAAATGAAACGACTCCTCATACTCTTTTTGGCATTCGCCGTAGCCTTCCCCTCGCTCGCCCAGACCAACCGTCAGCGAGCGAAGAAGAAGGCCAAGACCACCCGTGTGACTAAGAAACGCACCGCGACGAAGAAAAAGAAGACCGCCGACTACTCGAACAGCTCAATCAAGGGCTTGCGCAACCAGCGTGCCGGAGTGCAGCGCAAGATAAAGCAGCAGGAGCGGCTGCTGCGCGCAAACAAGGCCGACGTGAAGAAGCGACTGGGCAACCTGATGGTGCTCAACACCGAGATAGACAAGCACCGCAAGGCCATCGACACCATACAGAGCGAGATAACCCACATAGACGGCAGCATAAGCATGCTGCAAAGCCAGCTCGCCACGCTCGAGAAACAGCTGGAAGAGCGCAAGGCAAAATACGTGAAGTCGATGCGCTACCTCGCCGCTAAGCGCACCGTGCAAGACAAGCTGATGTTCATCTTCAGCGCGAAGAACTTCGCACAGATGTACCGCCGCATGCGCTTCGTGCGCGAATACGCCGCCTACCAGCGGTCGCAGGGCGAGATGGTCAAGGCCAAGCAGCGCCAGATAGAAGACAAGCGCAGGGAGCTGCAGCGTGTGCGCGGACAGAAGAACGCCCTGCTCAGCAAGGGTAAACAAGAGCACGCGGCCCTGCAGGGCAAGCAGCAGGAGCAGGAAAAGATGGTGAACAGCCTGCGCCGGCAGCAGAAGACGATAGAGAGCGTGATAGCCGACCAGCGCAAGAAAGACGCCGAGCTGAACGCGCAGATAGACCGCCTCGTGGCCGAGGAGATGGCTAAGGCTAAGGCGCGCGCCGAGGCCGAGGCCCGACGAAAGGCCCAAGCGGCCGCCGAGGCTAAGCGCAAGGCCGAGGAACTGGCCCGCAAGAAGGCCGAGGCCGAGGCCCGAGAGCGCGAGAACCGGCGGCGCATAGCCGAGGCTAAGGAGCGTGAGCGCAAGGCCGCCGAGGCCGCACGAGAGGCCGCCAGGCGCGACGAGGCCGCACGGGCCGAGGCCGAGCGCAAGGCCCAGGCAGCCAAAGCCGAGCGCATAGCGGCCGAGCGCAAGGCGCAGGTGGACAAGGAGCGGAGCGAGCGCGAGGTGGCCAAAGCTAAGAAGAAGGCCGCTGCGGCAGCCACGCTCGACACCGAGGACCGCAAGCTGAGCGGCAGCTTTGAGCGCAATCGGGGGCGGCTGCCCATGCCCGTGGCCGGACAATGCAAGATAATCACCCACTTCGGGCAGTACAACGTGCCCGGGCTGAGCAACGTAAGGCTCAACAGCAACGGCATAAGAATACTCGGGCAGAGCGGTGCGGCGGTGCGCTCGGTGTTCGACGGCGAAGTGAGCGCCGTGAGCAACCTCGGCGGCACGATGGTCGTAATGGTGCGCCACGGCAGCTACATCTCGGTGTACTGCAACCTCGGAGCCGTGAGCGTGCGCAAGGGCCAGAAGGTAAGCACGGGACAAAGGCTCGGCAGCGTGGGTTCGGACAACACGATGCAGTTCCAGCTGAGGAACATGACGGCCGCCCTGAACCCCGAGAGATGGCTCAGGAGATAGCCGCCCGCATAAGACAAAATGAGAGCGGTAAGCCTCGTTCTGGTGGCGGAATGACACTGAGAATGTTCTGAAAAGGAGTTAGCAGGAGTTAGACGCTTAGCGCCGAAGTTAACTGAAGTTGACGGACAAATGCCAAGTTGTTGTAACATAGGGTGTTGTGCGTTAACTTCGGCGAGTGAAACGAGCCTAACTTCTGTTAACTACTGATAACTCCATTAATTCGATGCGTCCGTCTTTTTCGTATCTGTTTTGATGACGGAAGGCGG
>CALUFN010000020.1 GCA_944319945.1 uncultured Prevotella sp. | reverse complement strand
AATCGCATAACCGTAAATCGCATAACCGTAAATCGCATAACCGTAAATCGCATAACCGTAAATCGCATAACCGTAAATCGCATAACCGTAAAACCGCACGACCTTATTAATATGGTTGAATTAAAAATATATTACGTTTGGTGTTTTTTAGCAGATTTCATTCAAATAGTATCAATATTTTATGTATTTTTGCGCATCCGTAACAAACGTTTTGACTGTCTGCCGTCTCGGCGGCGGCCGTAGTGCGTGGGTTTGTCGGTAAGGTATATGTCGGCGTTAGCTTACATGTACTTAGAAGTGAATTAATGTAAAAGTTATGACGAAAGTAGTGAAGATACGCAAGGGACTTGACATTCACTTGAAAGGTAAGGCCGAAAGAGTGAAGCGGACAATTGCGCTAAGTGACGAAATCGGTTTGTCTCCCGAGTCGTTCCCGGGGTTGAAGCCGAAAGTCGTGGTACGTGAAGGCGACCGTGTGAAAGCCGGCGACGCGCTGTTTGTAGACAAGATGTGTCCCGACGTTAGGTTCGCCTCGCCTGTGAGCGGAACGGTGACGGCCGTGGTAAGGGGCGAACGCAGGAAAGTGAAAAACGTGATAGTCAAGCCCGACGCAGCACAGGAACACGTTGATTTCGGCGTTAAGGACGTCGAGTCATTGTCGGGCGGCGAAGTTGTCGAGGCGTTGCTCGCGGCAGGGCTTTTCGGGTATATCAACCAGTTGCCCTACGCCGTAACTACGACACCTAAAGCATTGCCTAAGTCGATATTCGTAAGTGCCCTGAGGGACAAGCCTTTGGCGGCCGACTTCGAGTTTGAGCTGATAGGCAACGAACGTGATTTCCAAACAGGCCTGACGGCCTTGTCGAAGATAGCCAAGACATACCTCGGCATAGGCCGCAGGCAAGGTTCAGAGTGCCTGCGCCGCGCCAAAGACGTGGAGGTAAACATCTTCGACGGTCCATGCCCGGCAGGTAATGTCGGCGTGCAGGTCAATCATCTCGACCCCGTAAACAAGGGCGAGACGGTATGGACGGTGGAACCTACGGCGGTGATATTCTTCGGCCGCTTGTTGAATACCGGCCGGGTGGACCTGCGCCGCACGGTTGCCGTTGTGGGCAGCGAGGTGGTAAAGCCGGCTTATGCCGACATCATGATAGGTCAGAAAATCTCGACACTGCTGGAAGGCAACGTGACCCACAACGGCGGAAGCCTGAGGATAATCAACGGCAACGTGCTTACGGGTGCGAAATGTACGGCAGACGATTATCTTGACGCCCATGCGTCAGAGCTGACCGTGATACCAGAAGGAGACGACGCCGACGAGTTCTTAGGCTGGATAATGCCGCGCTTGGGGCAGTATTCCACCAGCCGCAGCTATTTCAGCTGGCTTGCCGGCGGTAAGGAGTACGCCCTCGACGCTCGCGTAAAGGGCGGCGAGCGGCACATGATAATGAGCGGCGAGTATGATAAGGTGATGCCGATGGACATTTACGCCGAGTATCTCGTAAAGGCGGTAATAGCGGGAGACATCGACAAGATGGAGGCGCTCGGCATTTACGAGGTGGCTCCCGAGGATTTCGCCCTGGCTGAGTTTGTTGACTCGTCGAAGTTGGAGCTTCAGTCTATAATACGTCGCGGGCTTGACATGTTGCGGAAGGAGAACGGCTGAGACCCGAATGACGTCTTGATAGGCAACCGTGCTTACCGAAATAAAACCAATTAGGATTATGCTGAAAAAATATTTAGATAAGATCAGACCTGCTTTTGAGGAAGAAGGGAAATTACACTGTTTCCGCAGTTTTTTTGAAGGGTTCGAATCGTTCTTGTATGTTCCTAATACCACGTCGAAAAGCGGTACGAACATACATGACTCCATTGACTCAAAGCGAATAATGAGCATTGTCGTGATAGCCTTGTTGCCGGCTTTGCTCTTCGGAATGTATAACGTAGGCTGGCAAAACTACGCCGCAGCCGGTAGGCTGGCTGAAGCGTCGTTTTTTGAGATGTTCGCTTACGGCTTCCTTGCCGTCTTGCCGAAGCTGCTGGTGAGCTACGTCGTCGGACTTGGCATCGAGTTCGCCTGGGCCCAAATGAAAGGCGAGGAAATACAAGAGGGCTATCTCGTCAGCGGAATACTGATACCGCTTATCGTTCCCGTTAACTGTCCGCTGTGGATATTGGCGTTGGCCGTGGCCTTCTCGGTGATTTTCGTCAAGGAGATATTCGGAGGTACCGGCATGAACATATTCAACGTGGCTCTTGCCGCGCGCGCTTTCATGTTCTTCTCATATCCTACCGAGATGAGCGGCGACAGCGTGTGGGTGCCCCGTGAGTCGATATTCGGTCTTGGCAATACCCTGCCGGACACCTTCACGCAGGCCACTCCTTTGGCGTTCGTGTCAAAAGGCATGGACGCAGGATGCAGCCTTTTAGACATGATACTTGGGTTCATACCCGGCTCCGTCGGCGAGACCAGCGTCGTTGCGATAGGTATAGGTGCCTTGATATTGTTGTTTACGGGCATAGCAAGCTGGAAGATCATGCTCAGCGTGTTTGTCGGAGGTGCGTTGACGGCATGGATGTTCAATTCATTGGGTTATACTCCGATTGACTGGTATGAGCATTTGTTCCTCGGCGGTTTCTGCTTCGGTGCCGTGTTCATGGCTACCGACCCCGTGACTGCCGCACGTACCGAGACCGGCAAGTATGTTTACGGATTCATGATAGGCTTTATGGCAATAGTGATACGTGTCATGAACCCCGGCTATCCCGAAGGCATGATGCTGTCGATATTGTTCATGAACATGTTCGCCCCGCTGATTGATTATTGTGTAGTGCAGCGCAACATCTCGATGAGAAGTAGGCGTGCCGTAAAAAAATAAAGGAAAGGAGATTTGTCCAATGACTGAAAATAAGGGGAAATTGAATACCAATTCAAATGTCTACACGTTGGTGTATTCGGCCGTTCTTGTCGTGATAGTGGCGTTCTTGCTGGCTTTCGTGTCGAGCTATCTTAAGTCCGTACAGGACGTTAACGTGGCTTTGGATAAGAAGCGGCAGATTCTCGCTGCGCTCAACATCCGCGATCTTGACAATGCCGACGTGGCAAGAAAATACGGCGAGATAGTGATGAGCGACGATATCATCGACGATAAGAACAATATCGTGGAAAAAGGTGCTCAAGGAGGAGAGCAGGCCGGATTCAAATTAAACAGTGCCGACTATAAGGCTGGTAAGTTGGCGTTGTACGTATGCAGGGTGGACGGCGAGACAAAGTATGTCATACCCGTTTACGGCATGGGGCTTTGGGGCCCCATAAGCGGATACATCGCCATCGATTATGATAAGAATACGGTTTACGGCGCATATTTTACCCATGAAAGCGAGACAGCCGGACTTGGTGCCGAGATTAAGGACAACGTAGCTTGGCAGGAGCAGTTTAGGGGTAAGAAGCTGACTTTGCCCGATCGTGACGGAATAGCTCTTGAGGTAGTGAAGAAAAACGAGGTGACCGACCCAACCGTGCAATGTGACGCCGTTACCGGTGCTACTCTTACCACAGACGGTGTCAGCTTGATGTTGAAAGACTGCCTAAGCAAGTATCTTGAGTTTTTGAAGGATAAATAATTTTTGGGAGGCTACGTAATGAGTGAGATTTTTTCTAAGAAAAATAAGGAAGTTTTCGTTAAGCCGCTAAGCGCAGACAACCCGATTCTCGTGCAAGTGTTGGGCATCTGTTCGGCTTTGGCCGTAACTTCGCAGTTGAAACCTGCTATTGTGATGGGGCTTGCGGTGACCGTTATTACCGCTTTCTCGAACTTGATAATATCCGTAATCAGGAACACCATTCCAAACCGCATAAGGATAATAGTCCAGCTGGTCGTCGTCGCGGCTCTTGTGACCGTCGTAAGCCAGGTGCTGAAAGCCTACGCCTACGACGTGAGCGTGCAACTGTCTGTCTACGTCGGTTTGATCATAACCAACTGCATCCTAATGGGACGCTTGGAGGCATTCGCCATGATGAACAAGCCTTTGCCGAGTTTTATTGACGGCTTGTCAAACGGCTTGGGATATGCGCTTATACTTGTGGTGGTAGGTACCGTGCGCGAACTTCTCGGTAGAGGCTCGCTTTTAGGTTACCGTATAATCCCTGAAAGTTTTTATGATGCCGGCTATATCAACAACGGCATGATGACGATGCCTGCAATGGCGCTCATCTTGTTGGGATGCGTGATATGGGTTCATCGTGCTTATTTGCATAAGGATTGATTATTTTAAAGACTTGACATTGTTATGGAGCATATTATAAGTTTATTTTTCAGGTCCGTCTTCGTTGACAACATGATATTCGCGTTCTTTCTCGGCATGTGTTCGTTTCTTGCCGTTTCAAAAAACGTGAAGACATCTTTAGGATTGGGACTGGCTGTTACGTTCGTGCTACTTATCACCGTTCCGGTTGATTATTTGTTGCAAGTTTACGTGTTGGGGCCCGATTGTATTGTTGAAGGCGTCGACTTGTCGTATTTGAGCTTTATCTTGTTTATTGCCGTTATAGCCGGAATAACCCAGCTGGTGGAGATGGTGGTAGAACGCTTTTCTCCGTCGTTGTATGCGTCGTTAGGTATCTTCCTTCCGCTCATAGCCGTCAATTGCGCCATTATGGGAGCATCGCTGTTTATGCAGCAACGCATTAACCTTGATCCTGCCAACTCACAATACATCGGAAGCGTGTGTGATGCCGTTGCTTATGCAGTGGGAAGCGGTCTTGGCTGGACCTTGGCAATCGTGGCAATGGGAGCCATCCGCGAGAAGATGCAATACAGCGACGTGCCGCGACCTTTGCAGGGCTTGGGCATAACTTTCATTACTGTCGGGCTTATGGCTATGGCGATGATGTGTTTCTCAGGACTTAAGATATAGTGGCGACCGGCATGCTTTGGTGTTTTCGTATGTTCTGGTAATAAAAACAAAAATAGTTAGAGGCTTATGTTACAGTTCATATTAGCGAGTATAAGTGTTTTTTTGGTAATAATCATTTTGCTTGTAATAATACTGCTTATTGCAAAGAAATATCTTTCGCCGAGCGGCAATGTGAATATCGAAATTAATGGCGAAAAGACTCTTTCGGTGCCTCAGGGCGCATCGTTGATGAGCACGTTGACGGAGAACGGAATATTCCTGCCTTCGGCCTGCGGCGGCAAGTCGAGCTGCGGACAATGTAAGGTGCAGGTCCTTGAAGGGGGAGGTGAGATACTTGATTCGGAGCGTCCACACTTTTCTCGTAAACAGATCAAGGAGCATTGGAGATTGGGGTGCCAGTGTAAGGTAAAAGGCGACTTGAAAATCAAGGTGCCCGAGAGCGTGCTCGGCGTAAAGGAATGGGAATGTACGGTGATAAGCAATAAGAACGTAAGTTCTTTTATCAAAGAGTTCATAGTTGCGTTGCCTCCGGGCGAACACATGGATTTCATTCCTGGTTCGTATGCCCAAATCAAGATACCGGCTTATGATACGATTGATTATGACCGAGATTTTGTAAAGGCCGACATCGGTGACGAGTATCTGCCGATGTGGAATAAGTTTGATATGTTTTCCATAAAGGCGCATAATCCCGAACCTACCATCAGGGCTTATTCAATGGCGAATTATCCTGCCGAAGGCGATAGGATAATGCTTACGGTGCGTATAGCCACGCCACCGTTCAAGCCGCGGCCGCAAGTGGGCTTCCAAGACGTTCCCACGGGTATAGCCTCGTCGTATATATTCAGCCGTAAGCCCGGTGACAAGGTGGTGATGAGCGGTCCTTACGGAGATTTCCACCCGATATTCAACAGTAAAAAAGAAATGATTTGGGTAGGCGGAGGCGCAGGTATGGCTCCTTTGCGTTCGCAAATAATGCACATGACGAAAACGCTTAACACCCGTGATAGGGAACTGCATTATTTTTATGGTGCACGTTCACTGTCGGAGGTGTTCTACCTTAATGACTTTATTGAGTTGGAAAAAGAGTTCGACAACTTCCATTTCCACCTTGCACTTGACAGGCCTGACCCTGAAGCTGATAAGGCGGGAGTGAAATATACGCCCGGATTCGTGCATAAGGTGATGTACGATACTTATCTGAAAGACGTTGACGCGCCTGAGGATATTGAGTATTACATGTGCGGCCCCGGGCCGATGAGCAACGCCGTGGTTCAGATGCTCTACGGCCTTGGCGTAGAACCGGAGTCGATAATGTATGATAATTTTGGCTGATTACATGACGTTTTGGTACGATTGAGCATCATAATACCGGTTTATCGAGTCGAACACACCCTTGACCGTTGTGTCAAGAGTGTGTTGGCTCAGACAATCCGGGATTGTGAAATTATCTTGGTTGACGACGGTTCTCCTGATTCGTGCGGGAAGATGTGTGACGGATACGCCATTGAACATCAAAATGTAAAAGTAATACACAAAGGGAACGGCGGGCTTAGCTATGCCCGCAACTCAGGACTTGCTGTTGCTGAAGGGGAATATGTCACCTTCGTAGATTCGGATGATTTCATTGGCGATGACACTTATCGTCGGCTTATGCGCATTCTTGACGAACATCGGGAATATGACATATTGGAATTTCCGATATTCATTCATTACGGTTCTTCAGAGGAACGCGTGTTTAATCCAGGGCGTAAAGTTTATCGTTCCCCTCTTGATTATTTCCTTTCAGGAATGGCCTACAACCATTCTTATGCCTGTAATAAGATTTTCAAAAGATGTTTGTTTGACAGGGTGAAGTTTCCTCGCGGAAAAGTTTTTGAAGACATGCACGTCTTGCCCATGCTTTTAATGAACACTAAGATTATCGCCACGGCTGATGTCGGCATGTATTATTATTGCTGGAATGCAGGAGGCATAACCGCTACGGCCGACGGCGGAGCTTTGGCTTCGTTGTTGTCAGCGCATGTGGGCGTGATACGGCATGTGGACGGACGTTTGGCAGATTCGCCTGATTTCGTTAAATATTATATGCATGTATTGAACATACAGTGTGATGTCTTTCGCCTGACTGGTTCCGAGATAATGTTGCCGTATGTAGACTTCCCTTTTTTCAGTTCATTGCGTTGCCTTCTTAAGTCTTCAGGAGTGATTTGGGCGTTGAAGTTTGTAGTTTATCATGCTTTTGGCATACAAAGTGTGTGCCGGTTTAACAAGCTCCAATATGCAATAAAGTAAAAGATGCGCAAGAGTTAACAGGCGTTTGCCTGTTAACTCTGCGTCTGACTTCCTCTTACTTCATTTCGTCTTATTTGACAGCACCGCTTCATATAAGTTGGAATATTGTTTTGCCACTTTTATGTAGTTATGATGCTTGGCGACATATTTGATGCTTTGTTGTTTCAGGTTGATTATTTCCTCGTCGGATGCGGTAGCCAAGCGCTTGATGTTTTCGTAAACGCTTTGATAGTCAGGTGTTACGTTGATTATCGGGCGTAATTTGTCTTCATGTATTATGCCGTATTGTTCCTCCTCGCCTCCGCCTATGCATATTATTCCCTTCGACATCGCAAGCAGCGCGTTCATCGCGGGCGTATAGCTATACAGTTGGTCTAATATCGCATCGCTGCCGTCCATCATTTTCTGATAGATGTTAAATGGAACGGATTCGGCTTTTATCAGTTCTATTTTGTCGGGATACGCCCTTTCTACGTCTTCGGCTGCTTTCAGCATTATGTCCGTGCCCTTATATTCGTTTCGGGTTTTGTTAATCCCGATGAATATTTTCAGTTTCTTGTTTTTTGATACGGCTTTCGTTTCATGTGCCTTGATGGGGAAGGGGACGAATGTGGTCTTGTCCTTATACAGATAGTCGTAACATACCCAATATTCATATAATCCTGCTACAATCCTGTCGCATTCCGCAGCTATCTTACGGTTTAGCAGTTCCTTCGCAGTGCCAAGCCAGTCGGCCTGTTCGCGTATTGCGTCCTTATTCGTCCGTCGCGTCTCGCCGATATTGAAGTCGCTGTACCTTAAAGGCTTTTCGTATGTGCACGTATGCACCCACGCCCAATCCATGCCGAAGGCTCCCAGTATGACTGCCTTATTATTCCTTTTTATGTAATCGAATATCTTGAAAAGGCGTTCGGCCTTTAGCTCCATGAATATCGGATTAATTAATTGTACTATGTCGTAGCCCTTAAGTTTGTGCAACACTCCGGCTAATCTCAGCATGAACATCATACCGCCAATTTTGCCCGGCGTGCGTTTTAATGAGATGTCTGCCGGATAGTCCTTCCAAAAGTCGCCGTTTGATGCGACGGTTACCGTATGTCCCAGCTGCCGCAATCCTTCCGCAAGCGTGGCATGTACGTTGCTGTATTCGCCTAATAACAGTATTTTCACGTTGTAGATATTAATCGGGGTCGTTAGCTTAAAAGGTGTTTAAGGATTCTTCTTGTAGTTTTGTTTGTTGTCATACTTCTGAATAAGAAGTATTTTAACGTGTAATATCGTTTGGGTAGCGGAAACAAACCGCCCGCCTTAAGTTTGTCGAGTCTTGCTTCAAGCCCGGCTGACGATTTTGTCAGTCTAATGGTGTTGTATATATAATCCATAGTCAGCTGGGCGGTTCGCCGTTCCAGTGCGTCTTTTTTAGCTCCGTTAAGTTTTTCGGCCGTGCAGCTCAGGCTTGTTATTATGCCGTTTACGTCGTCAAGTCTTTTTGATACCGATGTCTCGTCGATGCTGTGGGTGATTGATGAACGCCTTTCCCTGTAAAAGTACGCCGTAGTTCTTATCACGTAAAGACTGTTTGCGTTAAGCATCAACCGGGGTGTGAAATCCTCGTCCTCATGCAATATGCCTATGGTGAAGCGTAAGCCGTTTAATATGTTCCGCTTGAATACGTATCCGCAGGCAGACGCACGCAGGTTGTGCCTTGTCATGTATTGTGCCCCGTTTGTCCGCAGGTTGTGGCCTTCGTCGATATGATAATGTTTATTGTCGTTCGTCATCTTAAACATCAACATGTCGGGCTTGTCTTGTCTGATTATGTCCAGGCATTGCTTGTAAGGTTCGGTTAGAAGCATGTCGTCACCGTCTACGAACTGTATGTAGTCACCTTGTGCAGCTTCTATTCCCTTATTTCTTGCTGCGCTCAGTCCGGCATTCTGTTGCCTGATGTATTTGATTAGCTTGTTACGCTCGTCAAGGGCGTTAAGCGGGCTGGTGTCAGAGCCGTCGTCAATGAGGATTATTTCCCTATCGTCATTTCCTAACGGTAAGGCTAAGATGCTGTCCGTACATTTTACAAGCATGTCTGTCGGCAGGTTGTAATATGTAATTATGAAACTTATTAACGGACGTTTGTTTGCGCTCATAGTGCAAAAGTAGTAATTTTTTCGGTGAAATATGAATAAATCTAATGAACAATATTCATACCCCACGTAATTTTACATGTTGACGTAATTATTATTTTAGTGGCACATGCGGATGATTACCATTTCAAAAGGTATCCTTTCAGCCTTCAAAACATGGCTTTTTGCCTTTTGAAAGATGACCTTTTACGCTGTAAAAGACCGCTTCTTGCAAACGTGTCGGGAATAAGTTGAAACCGTAAGTAAAAGCAGCCGGAATGTATCAAATTAGAAGCGCCATTTTAACGAAGCGAACATAATTCCGTAATGGGTTAATTTCAGAAATTAAACAATACATGCCGAAAAACGACGCAGGCTCTGCATAGGCATCATGTCTAATATATGATGCCTATGCAGAGCCTGCGTCATGATTAATTATTTCCGGCTTTTCGTCAATCTGCCGCATCGTGCAGCAGTTCGGCTATTGTAGGATGAATGTGGGTGATGTCGCGCAGTTTGTCGGTAGTGCAGTTCAGAGCCATCAGTACTGTTGCCTCTTGAACGATGTCTGCTGAATGATTACCACAGGCATGGCAACCCAAGATACGTTTGTCTGAATCATATATTAATTTGATGATTCCCTCGTCTGATTCGTCGGCCACGGCGCGCCCGTTGGCACGGAATGGTATCTTACGTACCTTATAGTCAATGGCGTCAGCGCGGCATTGGCTTTCTGTAAGTCCGACAGCGGCAGCTTCAGGCACGGTGAACACGGCAGACGGGATGAGTTCGGTGTTGATGTTGTCCGATTCGCCTGTGATGTGGTTCACAGTGCGCATGCCTTGCATTATGGCGGCATGGGCCAGCATCTGGCGTCCGTTTACGTCGCCTACGGCATAGACGCCTTTTATGCATGTCTCCATGTTGCCGTCAACGGGTATGCGTCCTTTATCGAGAGTGATGCCGGCACGTTCTATTGACAGACCGTCAGTTGCTGCAGCCCTGCCCGTAGCCACTAATACCTTGTCAGCCATAACGGTTCCGGTCTTGCCCTTGCTCTCGTAGCCCACTTCAAGAGTGCCGCTTGCTTGCCTGACGGATGATACTTGGGCTTGCATTATGAACTCTACCCCGCGCCGTTCCATTGCCTTGCGCACGCGTCTTGATATGTCTGCGTCGTATGGGGGAAGGCATTCTTTCATATATTCAACTACGGTTACACGGCAACCGAAGCTGTTGAATATCGAGGCAAATTCGAGTCCTATCACGCCTGCTCCGATAATGCATAAGGATGAAGGCAGCTCCCTTATCTCAAGCATTTCTTCAGAAGTCATCACGCCCGGCAGGCTTATGCCCTCAATCGGCGGCATCTTGGGGCGTGAGCCGGTGGCAATGATGATGTTGTTTGCCGTATATGTTTGGTCGTTGACTGCAACGGTGTGCTCGTCGATGAAACAGGCGTTTCCACGCACTAACGTTATTTTCGGCTGCGACATCAGCGATTCGACATCTTTGCGCAGCTTTTCCACTACGGTGCGTTTCCTTTCAGTTATCTTGTTGAAATCAACGACAGGTCTCGAACCGCAGACACCTACGGCCGCGTCTATAAGCCTGGCGTCATGACACATGGCCTTTGTCGGTATGCAACCGTGGTTCAGGCATGTGCCGCCTACGTCGCTCTTTTCGATTATCGTGACGCTCAGGCCCTTGTTCGCGGCGTATGCCGCAGTGTGGTATCCGCCCGGGCCTGCGCCTATTATGATTATGTCTGTTTCCATATTGTTGTTCGTTTTTACGGTTTTGTCTTGCCGTAACAGACTTATTATCCGTTTTTATTTAACCCTTTTGATAAGTCAGTATGGGGTGTTTGGCCGCCAGCACGTCGTCAACCCGTCCGATTGGGGCGTTGTGCGGTGCGCTTTTCACGATATCCGGATTCGTAGCCGCTTCGTTAGCTATTTGGCGCATCGTGGCGATGAAGCCGTCGATTGTTTCCTTGCTTTCGTTCTCTGTAGGCTCTATCATCATTGCCTCGTGGAATAGGAGCGGGAAATATATTGTCGGGGCGTGGAAGCCGAAGTCGAGCAGTCGTTTGGCTATGTCCATCGTCGTTACGCCTGTACTCTTGTCCTTAAGGCCGTTGAATACGAACTCGTGCTTGCACAAACCTTCTATAGGCAACTCGTAAACGTCTTTCAGGCTTTCCTTTATGTAGTTTGCGTTGAGTGTGGCGAGAGGACCTACCGATTTGATGTATTCCTTGCCGAGAGTCAGTATGTACGTGTATGCTTTTACGTCGACGCAGAAATTTCCGAGAAAAGCTCCTACGTGTATTCCCTCATCGTTGGTGATTATTTCGTATTTGTCACCGTTCTTGACCACTTTGGGCGTAGGAAGGAATTGTTCGAGTCCCTTTCTCACGCCTACCGGACCGCTACCTGGGCCTCCGCCACCGTGAGGAGTTGAGAATGTTTTATGCAGGTTGATGTGCATTACGTCAAATCCCATGTCACCGGGACGGCAAACGCCGAGCATCGGATTCAGATTGGCTCCGTCGTAGTAAAGCAACGCTCCGCAGCCGTGCACGAGTTCCGCGATTTCAGGTATGGCAGGTTCAAACAGGCCGAGAGTGTTTGGATTGGTCATCATGATTGCGGCTATGGTGTCGTCAAGCAGCGTCTTCAAGTGCTCAACGTCTATCGTGCCGTCATGCTTGCTTTTTACTTCCACCACTTCGAGACCGCATACTGCGGCAGATGCCGGATTAGTTCCGTGCGCCGAGTCGGGCACTATTACCTTGTTGCGTTTACCGTCACCTCTGCTCTCGTGGTAAGCCCTGATAATCATCAGTCCTGTAAGTTCTCCGTGTGCTCCGGCAAACGGGTTGAGCGTGAACTCGCTTAAGCCCGTCAGTTCAGACAATGACTTTTGCAGATTATAATACACGGCTAATGCGCTTTGGCATGTTTCAGTCGGTTGTGCAGGGTGGATTGACGTAAATTCAGGCCTTGCGGCAATCTCTTCGTCAATGTACGGATTGTATTTCATCGTGCAGCTTCCTAAGGGGTAGAAGCCGTTGTCCACGCCGAAGTTGTTTCCGCTTAGGTTAGTATAGTGGCGCACTACGGTCAGCTCGTCGCATTCAGGCAGCTGCATGTCAGTCTTGCGCGTCATTTCGTCTGGTAATTCGTATTCCCCAAAGGTGTTTTCGGGCAACGAGTATGCCTTACGTCCTTCATGTGAAAGCTCGAATATCAGTTTCCCATATAGTTTATTATTCATGTTCTCTATTATTTAATTGGTGTGAAAACTCATTCAACGTCACTGATTGTTATTTGCACAGGTCAATGAGTTTGTCAATTTCTTCGTTAGTCCTTTTTTCCGTTACTGCGAACATAATCTCGTCGTCGGCAGTTTTAATGCCTCCCAATATGCCGTTATCCTCAAGCCTTTTGCGTAACGCATCGGTGTCGCCGTCGTATTTTACGCAAAATTCATTGAAGAAAGGATGAGCATAAGAGAGTTTGAAGCGGCCGGTATTTATGAGTCCGTCGCAAAGGTAATGCGCTCCGGCGTATGATAGCTTTGCAGCCTCCTTGAGGCCTTGTTTGCCCATGACCGACATGTATATGGTGACATATAAGGCCATGAGGCTCTCGTTAGAGCAGATGTTTGATGTGGCTTTTTGCCTTCTGATGTGTTGTTCGCGGGCTTGCAGTGTAAGGACAAAGGCACGGTTGCCGTTGCTGTCGCGTGTTTCGCCAACTATGCGTCCGGGCATCTTGCGCATCAGCTTCTCCGTGCAGCACATGTAGCCTACGTAAGGACCTCCGAACGACATTGGTATTCCAAGCGACTGGCCGTCGCCTACGGCAATGTCGGCTCCCCATTCGCCGGGTGTCTTCAGCAGGGCAAGGTCCGCTGCTATGGCGTTCATTATTAATAATGCCTTTTCGTTATGGCACGTCTCCGACACTCCGGTATAGTCTTCGATTACTCCATATCTGTTAGGCTGTTGTACCACGACGCCGGCCACGCCACCTTCCGCAAGCTGGTTTTCCATGTCGTTGATATCCGTAACGCCGTTGTCTTGTCTTATTAGTTTGATGTTAATACCGTGGAAGTGGGCGTATGTCTTTACTACGGCTACCGTCTTCGGGTCGACCGTCTCAGATACGAGCACGGTGTCGGCTTTCTTTCCTGCGGCTACGGCCATTATCACGGCTTCGGCCGTTGCCGTAGTGCCGTCATACATTGATGCGTTTGATATGGGCATGCCCGTAAGGCGGGCCATCATTGTTTGATACTCGAATATATAATGTAAGGTGCCTTGCGATATCTCAGCTTGATACGGCGTGTAGCTTGTCAGAAACTCCGACCGCTCCACGATGTAAGGTATTATCGATGGTGTGTAGTGGTCGTACACGCCGCCGCCGGCAAAGCATGTAAGTTGTTTGTCGTTACGGCATAACTTGTCGAAATATTGTCTTATTTCGATTTCGTTCATTGCCTTAGGTAAATCGTAATCGCCTTTGTGCCGTATCGATTCGGGAACGTCGGCATATAAGTCGTCTAACGACTTTA
Source organism: uncultured Prevotella sp. (assembly GCA_944319945.1). Classification (GTDB taxonomy): domain Bacteria; phylum Bacteroidota; class Bacteroidia; order Bacteroidales; family Bacteroidaceae; genus Prevotella. Next base: position 26,722 of record CALUFN010000020.1, on the reverse strand, counting down.
CTCCCACACGGCTCAACATGTTGTTAATGTCTTGTTCTGTATGGGGAAAGTATTTAAAAGCCATTTTAGTCGTAATTTAAATTTAAGGTCATTGGGTTAATATGGTTATACGGCCATGAGACAGCTATTTGCCATGCTTTCTCCCATGACCGTATAACCGTGAATGATAGAGTTACTTATTGCAAAATTCTTCGTAAGCCTTTGCGTCCATGAGTTTGTCAAGTCCGCTTTCGTCAGATAGCTTAACTTTTATGATCCAATTAGCGTATGCGTCTTGGTTGATAAGTTCGGGTGAGTCGTTCAGCTGTTCGTTGACTTCCACAACCGTACCGCTTATCGGCGCGATGAGGTCGCTTGCAGCCTTGACGCTTTCAACTGCTCCGAACTCCTCGCCGGCTTCAATTTCGTCGTCAACGTCGGGCATGTCTACATATACAACGTTTCCGAGTGCGTTTTGGGCGTAGTCGGTTATGCCGATGTAGCCGAATCCGTTTTCAACCTTTACATACTCGTGCGACTCTGAATAATAGAGCCCTTCAATAACTTTTGCCATATTCTTGTAAATTATTTTATGTTATTATGTTTTATTTCTTATAATGTTTGTCGTAGAATCTTTTCTTTACCACCGTTCCGGCGAATGTCTTCTTGCGGATTTGCACTTCCACTTGTGTTCCGAGTTTTGCGTAGGCTGCGTCAATGAGTGCCATGCAGATGCTCTTATGCGTGGATATCGACTGGTAACCGGTGGTAACCGTGCCGATTACCGTGCCGTTTACGACGACGCTGTATCCGTGGCGCGGCACGGCGTGGTCGTTAAGCTCTATGCCTACAACTTTTTGCCTTACGCCGTTGGCTTTCTGTTCGGCAACGGCTTCCTTCCCGATAAATTCGGCCTTGTCGAGTTTGCAGAACATGCTTAAGCCCGCCATTACCGGACTTATGTCTTTGCTTAGCTCGTTGCCGTATAGGGGTAAGCCTACTTCAAAGCGCAGCGTGTCACGGCAACCCAGGCCGCAGGGCTTGCAACGTCCGCTGTTTATCAACCTGTCCCAGTAAAGCCTGATTATGTCGGCGCTTGCGTAAATCTCAAAGCCGTCTTCACCCGTGTATCCCGTGCGGCTTATTATTATTTCCTCGCCGTCTACGCAAATGGTTTTTGAAGTGTAGAAAACAAGTTCCTTGCATTTCAGTCCGAGTACTTCCTCGGTTACGGCTTCTGCGTCGGGCCCTTGTACGGCAAGCTGTCCGTAGCGTTCTGAAGCGTCTTCAATGCTTACGTCGTATCCTTCGGCGTTGTCTTTCATCCATGCGATGTCCTTGTCTGTGTTTGAAGCGTTGATGACGATGAAAAAGCGTTCGGCCTCCATTTTGTACACCAGCATGTCGTCAACCGTACCTCCGTCGGGATACAGCATCATTCCGTATAGTATTTGGCCGTTGTTTATTGAGGCGACGTCGTTGGTGAAGATGTGATTGACGTAACGCTCAGCGTCAGGACCGGTAACTATGGCTTCGCCCATGTGTGAGACGTCAAACACTCCGCATGCTGTGCGGACGGCGTTGTGCTCTTCTATGATTGAAGAATACTGGATTGGCATGTCATAACCTGCAAAAGGCTGCATCAAGGCTCCTAATGCCACATGTTTGTCGTGTAAACAAGTTTTCTTATTTCCCATAATTTATTATAAGGTTGTTAATGATTCGTGTTGAAGAGAAGGTTTACGAAATCGTCCTTGCCCAAGTTCATTATTACGTCGTCAAGACGGCCGGGTAGGGCCTTGCCCACAGCTCCGCGCTCATACTCTACGCCTTTCAGGCCGTCGCATATTTTACCCGTGATATCCCCTATGGCGAAAAAGTCGCCGCTCAGCCTGATGTCCTTGATCTTTCCTCCCTTAATCTCCATGTGGGCCTCCATGTTGCCTACGCCTTCTATCCTGCGCTTGCAAGTTACGGCGCAACGTGGGTCTTTGCCGTAAATGAACTCGTCAGACGCATACACGTCTTGCTCTATGCGCTCTATTTTGCTGATGTCGTGCTTGGTTAAGGCATGCTCTCCGTCACAAAGATTTTCCTTGATATATGCCTTAAAGTCATCAATGCTTAATCCCACATAGTCTTTCAGGAGGGCCACTCGTTGGCGCACGCTTTCCACTCCGTTGCTTTTCAGCTTGTCGCCCTGCGGGGTTATGCTGCGTGTCATGTTGTCCATGTCGGTGTCGTAAAGCATCGTCCCGTGCACTATGCTCCGTCCCGGTATGTGGTAGAATGCGTTGCCCGACACTTTCCTTCCGTCTACCACGATGTCGTTTCGGCCCGTTGCCGATGCGTTTACCCCCATGCGCTTAAGCATCAGCACCATCATGTTGATGTAGCGGTTGAACGTAAGCCCTACGTTCTCTTCGCCGGTGATGAACGAGAACATTACATTGTTCTTGTCGGCATACACGCAACCTCCGCCGCTTTTGCGCCTGAAAATGTCTATGGCGTGTGATTTGCAGTATCCAAGGTTTACTTCGTTGCCTATTAGCTGGTTGCGGCCGAAGATGACGGAAGGCTCTACCTGCCAGTAAAACAGACAGTCGTCATCAAGGACGTTGCGGGCCACGAACTCCTCCATTGCCAGATAAAACGACGCTTTTCGTGTCTTTTCTTCAGGTAAAGTGACGTATAACATTCCGTATTTCTTGAACTTTGTTTGTATTATGTGTCAAATGGTTAGCAACAATAGCGTGATTACTACGTGTTTTCACGGACAAAGATAGAAAATATTGTTGTAACAGACGAAAAAAGTGTCATAATATTACATAAAATATCAAGGTAAATGAGGCGCAACGCTTTAATGCAGGTCGGAGTCTTAGGCGTTGAGCGTCATTTACCTTGATATGTACGGGCAGGCCGAGCCTGCGCTTGCTCATTCGTATCTCATCGACCTTGCCGGATGCACCCGTGACACGAGATAGCTCGGGGCGATGAGCACGAACACGCTTACTATCAGCGTGGCTGCGTTGATTAGTATTATTACGGGCAGGTTGAACTCCACGGGTACGGTCTCTACGTAGTAAGTGGCCGGGTCGAGCTTAACGATCCCCGTCAGTGCCTGCAACGCCGTCAAGCCTATGCCTATGATGTTGCCAACGGCCATGCCGCGACCTATGATGAACACGGCAAACCAAAGGAATGTTTTTCGTATCAGGCCGTTGCGCGCTCCGAGGGCCTTCAGCAGGCCGATCATCGACGTGCGTTCAAGGATTATTATGAGTAATCCTGAAATCATGGTGAAGCCTGCCACGCAAAGCATCAGCGCAAGTATTATCCACACGTTCAGGTCGAGCAGGTCGAGCCATGTGAATATCTGCGGATTAGATTCCTGCACGGTCTCGGTAGAGTAGGTCTCGCCGTATTTGTCTACGGTGCGGTTTACTTTCGTGACGAACTGCTCGGCCGTCTCTTCAAGGCGGTTGAAGTCGGTCACCGTAACTTCCGCCCCGCCTGCCTGGTCGGGCTCCCAGCCGTTCAGACGCAGTGTGGTGTAAAGGTCGGTGAAACAGAGTGTCTCGTCGAAGCGTGTCAGGTTGGTTCGGTAGACGCCGCTTATCGTGAACCTGCGTGTGCGCACGCCGCCGTCGTCGATGAAATACGCGAACACCTTGTCGCCCGTGTCAAGCCTCAGGCGGTCGGCCATAATCTTTGAGATAAGTATCTTGTTGCCCGATTTTGAGCTGCTGAACTTCGGTATCGAACCGCTTACCATGTTGTCGTGTATGAACGTTGTGTCATACTCTTCGCCCACTCCTTTGAACGCTACGCCCATAAAGTCGTCGTCGGTCTTGAGTATGCCTTGCGTCATGGCGTATCTTTGCACGTGGCTTACGCCGGGTATGGCCTTCAGCGCGCGCATCATGCTGTCGCCCATGCATACGGGGCGCACTTCCCTTCCGTGTAATGCGGTGACGTTGGCCACGGTGATATGGCTACCGAAGCCTACCACCTTGTCGCGTATGGTGTGCTTGAATCCCATCACGATGCTTACCGACACGAGCATCACCGCGAGGCCTATGGCCACTCCGGCTGTAGCTATGCGTATGGCGGGGCGGCTTACCTTCTTTCCGCTTTCGCCGGCCTTGTATATCTTGCCGGCTATGAACAGTGGCAGGTTCATTCGTCGTCCTCCCTTCCCGGGTACGCCTCAAGTGCCTTGCGCAGCACTACGAGTGCGCGCGAGAGGTCTTCCTTGTTCAGCACGTAGGCTATCCTGACCTGGTTGCGCCCGGCTCCGGGCGTAGTGTAAAATCCCGAGGCTGGAGCCATCATTACTGTTTCGCCCTCGTAGGCGAACTCTTCCAGGCACCAGCGGCAGAACTTCTCGCTGTCGTCCACGGGAAGTTTTGCTACGGTGTAAAACGCTCCCATCGGTATGGGCGAATAGACTCCGGGTATGCGGTTGAGCCCGTCTATGAGGCATTTGCGCCTTTCCACGTATTCGTCATAGACGTTGCGGTAGTACTCTTCGGGAGCGTCGAGCGAGGCTTCGGCGGCTATCTGTCCGATGAGCGGAGGCGAAAGCCTTGCCTGGCAGAATTTCATCACGGCCCGGCGCACCTCCGCGTTCTTGGTTATCAGCGCGCCGATGCGTATGCCGCATTCGCTGTAACGCTTGCTCACGGAGTCGATCAACACTACGTTTTGCTCTATTCCCTCGAGGTGGCATGCGCTGATGTAGGGCGAGCCGGTATAGATGTATTCGCGGTAAACCTCGTCAGAAAACAGGTAAAGGTCGTATTTCTTCACCAAGTCGCGTATTTGGTGCATCTCCCTCCGGGTGTAGAGATATCCCGTGGGGTTGTTGGGGTTGCATATCAGTATGGCCCGTGTGCGGTCGTTGATAAGCTCTTCAAACTTTTCCACTTTCGGCAGCGAGAATCCTTCTTCTATCGTCGTGGCTATGGTGCGTATCTTTGCACCGGCCGAAATGGCGAACGCCATGTAGTTGGCGTAGGCCGGCTCGGGCACTATGATCTCGTCTCCCGGGTTGAGGCATGACATGAATGCGAACAGCACCGCCTCGCTGCCGCCGCAGGTTATAATTATGTCGTCGGCGTCAACGTTTATGTCGTATTTCTTATAATAGTCTACCAGCTTCTTGCGGTAGCTAAGGTATCCTTGCGAGGGCGAATACTCGAGCACGGTGCGGTCTATGCCGCGTATTGCGTCGAGTGCCACTTGCGGTGTGGGCAGGTCGGGCTGTCCTATGTTGAGGTGATACACTTTTATTCCGCGTTGCTTTGCCGCCGCCGCTAGAGGGGCGAGCTTCCTGATAGGTGACTCGGGCATTTCAAGTCCGCGTACTGATATTTGGGGCATGGTCGTTAATTTAGTCCGGGGCTTTTTTGACCTTGCCGCGGAGGCTTTTGCGGGCTGTGCCCGCTGCCTTGCCGCCGGCCTGTCTTGTCGGCCCTACGGTGTTTTTGTATTTTAAACAGCTGCAAATTTACGAAAAATAGGTAGAATAAACTAAGATTTGCAAAAGAATGAAACGATATTCTTTGAAATGTTTTCATAATGTAACGGCACGTCGGCCGCACGCGTCTTGCCGGCGTTTGGCGGCCGCGCGCGGCTTTTGCACCATTCTGCAGCGACCGTGATTTTTGCTATATTGGTAAGTGTTTGGAAATCAATCTTTTATCAGCACCCTTGCGAAAGGCCGCATTTGGGCGTGTTAAAGATAGCCTTTTAGACGGCGAAAGGTAACCTTTGATGGTGCCAAAGGTTACCTTTCGTGAGGCTTCGGATTTTATGGTCGGCGGACGGCGTCATACTATCATCAGCTCGCTCATTATCATGTCGCTGATGTATATGCCCTTATGCGTAAGCCTTACGTGCGAGCCGTCGGTCTCAATTAGTCCTTCAGATATGTATCTTGCCGAGTTGGCGGTTAAGAAGTCTTTGTATCGCTTGCCGAGATGCCGCTCGATGTATTCCATGTCTACGCCTTCGCGCGTGCGCATGGCCGTGGTGATAATGTCGTTGAACGTGGTTTCGGGCGTAAGCGTCTCGCGTTCTGCCCTTACTTCTCCCATGTCGATGCCTTCGATATACGACGCTACGTCGGCCACGTTCCATTGCCTTGACTTTAGGTCAAACGAGTGCGCTGCCGCCCCGAGCCCTATGTAAGGCACTTGCCGCCAATAGTTGCCGTTGTGGCGCGAGCGGTATCCGCGCCGTGCGAAATTGCTGATCTCGTAGTGCTCGTAGCCGTTGAGCGTAAGGCGGGCGGTCAGCTCGTCGTACATCTTGAGGCTTAGCTCGTCGTCTATTTCATGTATCTGTTCACGTTCCAGCATGTCAAACAGCTTTGTACCTTCCTCATACATCAGGCTGTAGGCAGAGATGTGTTCCACGTTTAGCTCGAGAGCCTTGTTAATGTCGGCAGTCCAGTCGTCTGAGGTCTCGCCTGGAAAACCGAACATAAGGTCTATGCTGATGTTGCCTATGCCGCATCGGCGCAGCTGGTCTACGGCTTTTGTCACTTCGGCGGTATCGTGTCGGCGGCGCAGCAGTTTCAGGCGTGCGTCTGAGAATGTTTGCACCCCGAGGCTTACTCTGTTTACAGGGGTTCGTGCAAGCATGTCGGTAAAGTTCTCATTAATGTCGTCGGGATTGCATTCCATTGTTATCTCCGCGTCGTCTGACACCTTGAACACCTTATATATATATTGGAACAGCATGTCAAGCTCGCTTGCGCCGAGCAGCGACGGCGTGCCTCCGCCGAGGTAGACGGTCTCTACGGCTTCGTCGACGTAACCGTGCCTTAGTTCCATTTCCCGGCAAACGGCCTTTACGTACTTATGCCGCAAGGAAAGCATCGTGGTTGAATAGAATCCGCAATAAATGCAGCGGCTCTTACAGAAAGGTATGTGTATGTATATTCCGGCCATGGTGAATGTGGTGAAAAATAAGCCCCGTTTTCTTTATTTTAATGCAAAAGTACTAATATGTTTTAATTTTTAGTCTCTTTTAGGCCGTTTATTTTGTTTGTAAGCGTAAAAATGTGTAACTTAGAGCCCAATATTTGTAATAAACTTAAATCTATAATAACATGAGAGTTTACCAAACTAATGAGATTAAAAACATCGCCCTGCTTGGCAGTGCGGGTTCGGGCAAGACTACTCTTGCCGAAGCAATGTTGTATGAAAGTGGTGTGATCAAACGTCGCGGAAGCGTCGAGGCTAAAAACACCGTAAGTGATTATTTCCCGGTTGAGCAGGAATACGGCTACTCGGTATTCTCAACCGTTTTTAATGTAGAGTGGAACAACAAGAAACTTAATATCATCGATTGTCCCGGTTCTGACGACTTCGTCGGAGGAGCCATAACGGCACTGAACGTTACTGATCAGGCTTTGATCCTGATCAACGGCCAATACGGTCCCGAAGTGGGGACTCAAAACAACTTCCGTTATACTGAGAAGCTGAAGAAGCCGGTGATATTCCTTATCAACCAGCTCGACAGCGAAAAGTGTGACTTTGATGCGATAATACACAGCATGAAGGACATCTACGGTCCGAAATGCGTCGAGATACAATACCCGATAGAGACAGGTGATGGCTTCAACGCCCTCATCGACGTGCTCCTGATGAAGAAGTATTCATGGAAACCCGAAGGCGGCGCTCCCATCATAGAGGACATTCCCGCCGAGGAAATGGACAAGGCCATGGAGCTGCATAAGGCTCTCGTTGAGGCTGCGGCCGAGAACGACGAGACATTGATGGAGAAATTCTTTGAAGAGGAGACCCTCACGGAAGACGAAATGCGTGAAGGCATACGTAAGGGGCTTGTCACACGCTCCATATTCCCCGTATTCTGCGTGTGCGCCGGCAGGAGCATGGGCGTGCGCAGGTTGATGGAGTTCTTAGGCAACGTGGTGCCGTTCGTGAGCGAAATGCCAAAGGTGCATAACACTCGCGGCGAAGAGGTGCCTGCCGACGCGTCGGGTCCAGAGTCGCTTTATTTCTTCAAAACGGGCGTAGAGCCGCATATCGGCGAGGTGTCTTACTTTAAGGTGATGAGCGGAAGCGTTAAGCCGGGCGACGACTTGAACAACGCCGACCGTGGCTCTAAGGAGCGCATGGCTAACATTTACGTTTGCGCAGGAGCCAACCGCCAGCCGGTTGACTGCCTGAACGCTGGCGATATCGGCTGCACCGTGAAGCTGAAGGACGTGAAAACCGGAAATACGCTTAACGGAAAAGATTGTGACAACAGGTTTGACTTCATAAAATACCCCAACTCTAAATATTCACGCGCAATTAAGGCGGTAAACGAGGCCGACACTGAAAAACTCATGGCTGCGCTCACCAAGATGCGCCAGGAAGACCCGACGTGGGTGGTAGAGCAGAGTAAGGAATTGAAGCAGACCATAATACACGGTCAAGGCGAATTTCACCTACGCACATTGAAGTGGCGTTTGGAGAACAACGAGAAACTGCCTGTTAAGTTTGTCGACGCCAAGATTCCTTACCGCGAGACGATAACTAAGGCCGCCCGTGCCGACTACCGCCACAAGAAGCAGTCGGGAGGCGCCGGACAGTTCGGCGAAGTGCACCTCATCGTTGAGCCTTATGCCGACGGAATGCCCGATCCTGTTACCTATAAGTTTAACGGCCAGGAGTTTAAGATGAACATCAAGAGCAAGGAAGTGGTCGACCTTGAGTGGGGAGGCAAGCTCGTGTTCATCAACTCCGTTGTCGGCGGTGCTATTGATACGCGTTTTATGCCTGCCATATTAAAAGGTATAATGGAGCGCATGGAGCAGGGTCCGCTTACCGGAAGCTACGCACGCGACGTGCGCGTGGTGGTGTATGACGGCAAGATGCACCCGGTAGACAGTAACGAACTTTCATTCATGTTGGCAGCCCGCCATGCCTTCTCGGATGCGTTCAAGAATGCTGGCCCGAAGATTCTTGAGCCTATTTACGATTTGGAGGTTTACGTTCCGGCTGATTTCATGGGTGATGTGATGAGCGACTTGCAGAGCCGCCGCGCCCTTATCATGGGCATGGACAGCGAGGCCGGATACCAGAAGTTGCAGGCTAAGATACCGCAGAAGGAACTTGCCAGCTATTCAATAGCCTTAAGTTCACTTACCGGCGGACGTGCTTCGTTCACTACGAAGTTTGCAAGTTACGAGCTTGTTCCTAACGAAATCCAGCAGGAACTCATTAAGGAGCATGAGGGTGAAATGGCCGATAAGGACGAATGATGAAACGTATGTAGGCATACGGTGCAAGCCGTGGTCGTATGGTCTTGATAAAGGGCGCGGGCATTCCGCGCCCTTATTCTGTTTTCATAAAGTGTGGCTAGCGTGCGTTCCGTATTTGCCAAGCATTCATCTTAATGTCTTGATGAATTTTATTAGTTGATAATTGTTAAGTATAACCGATATTTATAGTTAATATAGATAAAATGAATTGAAATAATTAACAAAAGAGAAACAACGTGTTTGTTTTTACGATATATTTGCCGACATGAAGAAAACGACGATTTGGTTGATAGCGATAATAATGGGATTGGCATTTCTCGGATTGCTTTTCCTCCAATTAAAATACATCCAAGCGATGGTGCAGATGAAGAAGGAGCAGTTTGACGAGTCTGTCAATAAGGCCCTTTACCAAGCGTCACGCAACCTTGAACTTAATGAGACTTTGAGGTATCTTGAACGTGACGTTAATGCATCCGAGCGCAACTCGAAAAAGGATGTGGTGGATATTGGCGTCAACAATGGTGACGACGGGGCTTTAGGCCATTCGCATCAGTACGTTGAACAGGGAAAAGGCGGATATCCTTACACCTCGTTTGAACTGAAAACGATTGCCATGAAGCCGTCGTCAATGCCGAAAGCTATGATCCTACGTAGCGATAAGAACTCGATTTCGGAGGCAACGAAATCGATGAGGGAGATTGTAAAGAATCGTTACATCTACCAGAAAGCCCTGCTCGACGAGGTGGTTTACAGCATATTGTACACAGCCTCTGACAAACCGCTGCGTGAGAGAATCAATTTCAAGATGCTTGATCAGGACATTAAGACCGAATTGATGAACAACGGCATTGACATACCTTATCATTTCACAGTATCCACGCAAGATGGTAGGGAGGTGTACCGTTGTCCCGATTATACCGAAGAAGGCGAAGATTATACGTACTCACAAGTGCTGTTCAGAAATGATCCCTCTAATAAGATGGGAGTCGTGAAGATACATTTCCCTGATATGGGCAGTTATATTTTCAGCGGAGTCAGGTTTATGGTACCTTCCGTGGCGTTTACCGTGGTGTTGCTTGTTACGTTTATTTTTACCATAGTCGTTATTTTCCGGCAGAAACGTTATACGGAAATAAAGAACGATTTTATCAATAACATGACGCACGAGTTGAAGACGCCTATAAGCAGCATATCTCTTGCCGCCCAGATGCTTAACGACGAGGCTGTGACGAAAAGCCCCGTTATGATGAAACATTTAGGAGGCGTAATCAACGATGAGTCTAAAAGATTGCGTTTCCTCGTGGAGAAAGTGTTGCAGATGTCGATGTTTGACAGGAAGAAGGCGATCTTTAATAAGAAGGAACTCAACTTGAACGAGCTTGTGGAGAGTGTCGCAAATACGTTCACGCTACGCGTGGAGCATACCGGAGGACATATTACGACTGCCCTGGACGCCACCGAACCGACTATATACGTAGACGAAATGCACTTTACGAATGTTATTTTCAACCTGCTTGATAATGCCGTGAAATACCGTGATCCGGAGCGGCCGGTTGAGTTGACGGTAAAAACATGGAATGATAAAGAGAAACTTTATCTCTCCGTTAAGGACAACGGCATGGGCATAAAGAAGGAAAATCTTAAGAAGATATTTGAGAAATTCTATCGTGTCCATACGGGAAATGTGCATGACGTGAAAGGCTTCGGCCTCGGATTGGCTTATGTTAAGAAAATGGTAGACCTGCATAAAGGCGAGATACACGTAGAAAGTGAACGTGGAAAAGGAACGAATTTTATAATATCATTACCAATAATAAAAAAATAAATTGACTATGGATGAGAAATTGAAGATCCTATTGTGCGAAGACGACGAGAATCTCGGAATGTTGCTTCGCGAATATTTGCAAGCTAAAGGTTATAGTGCAGAACTTTGTCCCGACGGCGAAGCTGGATATAAGGCATTCCTGAAGAACAAGTTTGACATTTGCGTGCTTGATGTAATGATGCCCAAGAAAGATGGTTTTACGCTTGCCCAGGAGATACGTCAGGCAAATGCTGAGATTCCGATAATCTTCCTTACGGCGAAGACTTTGAAAGAAGACATCCTCGACGGTTTCAAGATCGGAGCTGACGATTATATCACCAAGCCCTTCTCTATGGAAGAGCTTGTGTTCCGTATCGAGGCCATTCTACGTCGCGTTCGCGGCAAGAAGAACAAGGAGAATACGATTTATCATATCGGACGCTTTACGTTTGATACGCAAAAACAGCTCCTTACAATCGGTGACAAGCAGACCAAGCTGACAACTAAGGAGAATGAGCTTCTTGCATTGCTTTGCTCTCATGCTAACGAGATCTTGCAGCGTGATTTTGCATTGAAGACGATTTGGATCGACGACAATTACTTTAATGCCCGTTCTATGGATGTCTACATCACTAAGTTGCGTAAGCACCTGAAGGATGACGACCAAATAGAAATCATCAATATTCACGGTAAGGGCTATAAGCTGATAACCCCTGAGCAAGATTAATGAGCTTGCGATCGAGTGAATTGAAATCCCGTAAGTTATCATTTCTGAAACGGAGTGAAACTTACGGGATTATCGTTCCCGGTTGTCAGACTGTCAATTTGAGTCTGATGTAGCTTCTGTCGTCGAAAGACTTGTTGCCTTTCATCAACCCTTTTGTAGCCTTAAATGCGTTTATGCAGAGCGGGTCGCTTGTCAGTTGTGCTGATAAGGCCTTCTCGCTATCATCAAGAGTGGGTTTTAATACTGGGTAACCGTCGCTGGCAAGTACAATGTCTTGTTTTTCGTCTTCAACGTTGATGACCCTTATTTTATCAAGCGGAATGTCAAAGCCGTCGATCACCGCATACGTAATGTTTTGCCCGTTACAGCTTTCAATCAGGTCGTTTAATATATATTTCCGACCTTTGTCGACGGTCTGCATGTCGTTAATGTCATCATCGTTCTTTATTACCGAATGAAGATATTGCGCTCGCTTTTCGGCTAGCACCTTTTCTTGTGGCTTGGGATTGTCGTAGTACGCATTGCCAACCATGCACTGGCAGTCGCCGATCATCCATATCTGCTTGTAATAGTCGGAGAATATTATCGCGCTTGCCGTGAGGCGTTCTATGGGATTCTTCTTTAAGCGTTCCAAGTCAGCGTGCAGTTCCCTATATCTTGCTTGTATTAATTTGGTTATCTCGGAACAAAATCCTTCAAGGCTGATGTCTGACGGCATATCGCAGATAAATTGTCTTATCAACTCCATGCAATAACGGCCATTGCTCGTTTTTTCGCTTATCTTTAGCGGCGTCTTGCTTGTGCTGCCGTCGATAATGGCGGCGAAGCGGTCATTTACGGCTATTCCGTCTTCGCATTCCTGTTGGTTTTTCTTCCCTACGATGCTTTGTTCTATTATCGTCATCTTGCGTAAATGTTTTTTTATGAATGCTGACACCCGAGTATAGCTTTTTTATTAAGTCGGGCCGTCCTATTCTTGTCAGCTCTCTTTCTATATTGCGCCTTTCCTCCGGTTTGTACCAAAAGAAGAATTGCCTTTGTGCCAATTTCTCACGTTGGGTCTTTGCTGAATATACCGGTTGCAATGTGTACGGGTCAAAACCCGTGTACCATGTTTCCGTGCTAACGGTCATCGGGGTAGGCGTGAAGTCTTGCACCTGCTCAAGATGAAAATTCAGTTTCTTTGTTATTACGGCGAGTTCGGCCATGTCTTCTTCCGTGCATCCCGGGTGGCTGCTAATGAAATACGGGATTATCTGCTGCCTGAGGTTTTCTTTTGTATTAATTTCGTCGAAGATCTTCTTAAATTCCTCAAATTGCTTGAATGACGGTTTCCGCATTAGCCGCAACACTTTGTCCGACGTATGCTCGGGTGCTACCTTGAGCCTGCCGCTTACATGCTTGCATATAAGCTCGCGGGTGTATGTCTTGGCGGTCTTATTGCAGTTTTCGTCCTTGCTCTTATGTAGCAGCAGGTCATACCTTACGCCGCTGCCTATAAAGCTCTTCTTGATTTCAGGAAGCGCGTCAACGGCGTGGTATATGTCGAGCAACTGGCCGTGGTCGGTGTTGAGATTGGGGCATACCGCCGGATTTATGCATGAAGGCCGTTTGCATTTTTCGCATACACGCCAATCTTTGCCTCCCATGCCGTACATGTTGGCCGACGGTCCGCCCAAGTCGCTTAGGTATCCCTTGAAGTCTGGCATCTTGATTATTTGACGCACTTCCTTAAGTATGCTTTCCTTGCTTCTCGACGAGATAAACTTACCTTGATGGGCGCTGATCGTGCAGAAGGCGCAGCCGCCGAAGCATCCGCGGTGGATGTTGACAGAATGTTTTATCATCTCGTATGCCGGTATCCGCTTACCCTTGTATTTGGGGTGGGGCAATCTTGTGTACGGCAGGTCGTAACATTTGTCTATTTCCTCCGTCGTCATCGGCGGATACGGAGGATTGACCACTACGTATTTATCGTCTACTTCCTGTAGTATGCGGCTGGCGTGGAGCTTGTTTGACTCCTCTTCGATGTGCTTGAAGTTTTCGGCTTGTGCCTTCTTGTCGTGCAAGCATGTCTCGTGCGGATGCAGCACTACGTCGTCAGCCGATATTCCGCCGGGAATCTCGCTCTCGCGGCAGAGGTAAGCGGTCTGCGGTATGTCGTGTATTTCGTTGATCGACTTACCGCTGCTCATTTCTGCGCACAGGGCTGTGATGGGCTTCTCGCCCATACCGTAGATTATCATGTCAGCCTCAGAATCGCATAATATGCTCTTCCTCAGTTCGTCTTTCCAATAGTCATAATGGGTCAACCGCCTGAGCGAGGCTTCTATGCCGCCGAGAATGACCGGCACGTCGGGGAACAGGCTGCGCAATATCTTGCTATATACGATGGTCGGGTATTCAGGCCTGCAGTCGTGTCTTCCGTCGGGGCTGTATGCGTCTTCGGAGCGAAGCCTCCTGTTAGCCGTGTATTTGTTGACCATTGAGTCCATGCATCCTGGTGCTATGCCGAAAAACAATCTTGGCTTCCCCAGTTTCTTGAAGTCCCTGAAGTCTCCGTGCCAGTCAGGTTGCGGGACGATGGCTACGCGTAAGCCCAGTGCCTCCAGCGTCCTTCCTATTACGGCAGCTCCGAACGACGGATGGTCTACGTATGCGTCGGCCGAGAAGATGATGACGTCAAGCGAGTCCCATCCTCTTAGTTCGACCTCTTTTTTTGTCGTAGGGAGCCAGTCTTCTTTCCTTGCTGCCGGATGAAAGTTTGTCGGTGAAGATGTCATTATCCGTAAAAGTGTCTGATATTTTGTGTTAATTATGTGGCGTTTGCGGTAGTGCTTATTCACCACAGGGGGCGTTGCCGTCAGCTTGTACCGCCGCCGACCTGTTCTCTTCCTCCCATTTGATGTAAAGCATTACGAGCTGATGTAATCCGAATGCTTTCATGTTATTGTTGTATATTACGTCAAGGCAAAGGTTGAGCAACTCCTTGTTGGTCTCTTGTTCTGACTCAAGCATGGCCCTGACGTTGAATTTCAATTTGTCGAGCACGCTTTCGTCTATGATTCCGTTACTGTCAATGAGATTCTTTAGCAGCGAGTATTTTTTGATCGTATTGAGATGTTCTTCGCTTATCATCATGCTCCTTGTGCCCGACGCGTTAGTTTGGATCTTGAAAGTTTTCATATTATATGTTTTTTATTCGTTGAATTTTTTGCATAAAATGCCTGATCTATCGATGCAAAGGTATGATTATTTCCCGAAAATTCCAATTCTACGGGATAATAATATTCGCTTTTCGCGAAAGTCGATGTGTTTATTATGTGATTGCCGCTAATGCATTGGTAAACGTTTGTGCGTAAATAGTTAGTTAGATATAACAAAATAAAAATAAGGTTGATTAATTATGTATTTTACTTATAAAGTAATATATTTGCATGCTAAACTAATAAAAGAATGTAATATGATGAAGAACAGATTGTTATCAATGGCATTTTCAACGGTTATAGGTTTGGTGGCGTTTTGCGGACAGGCCAACGGGCAGGAGGTGTCATTACCGGCTCCGACGAAGAGCGAGGTAAACGGGAGTTTGACAAAAGCCTTGCTCGACAGGCGCTCTACAAGGGCCTTTACGAATAAGGAAATCTCGGATCAGACCATTTCCGATTTGCTTTGGGCGGCTAACGGCGTAAACCGTGCCGACGGCAAGCGCACGGCCCCGTCGGCACGTAATATGCAGGATGTGATAATATATGTAGGTAAGGCCGACGGCACGTTCAGGTATGACGCAAAAGCCAACAAGCTGGTGAAGATCGGAAGTAGCGACTTGCGTAAGGCCGTTGCCGGCCGTAATCAGTTTATCAAAACTGCGCCGATGGTGCTTGTCATAGCGTCTGACACCGAACTGCAGAACGGCAACATGGCCCTTTGCGGAATAGATGCCGGGACCGTAGTCCAGAATGTTTATTTGTATTGTGCGGCAAACGGCTTGGGTACGGTTTGCTGTTATGCCGGCGAAAAGCCTGAGAGCGTTCAGAAGTTTTTGGGCATAAAGCCGAGCATCGTGCCTTTGGTTTACATGCCGGTAGGCTATTAGCCGCCTTGCCGTTCGGTAAGAGGTGTCCTTTCATGTGGTAAAAGCTATCCTTTCGTGCCGTAAAAGGTATCTTTTCATACGCTAAAAGGCATCCTTTTGCCAACGACTGGTACCGTCTTCCGTAATGCATTGTGCTACAGACGGTTGCGGATGTGGATATGAATTGTAAGAGGAACGCCCGATAGCAAGTGCTTATCGGGCGTTGTTCGGTTATGTCATAAAGCGCGGAAGGGTTACAGTCTGAACTTGAGACATTCGCTGATGCGTTGCATCGTCGTAAGCCTTGTAGGCACCAACGGGAGGCGCAACACGTTTTCAATCATGCCCATCTCGTGCAACATGGCTTTTACTCCCGCAGGGTTGCCGTCTACAAAGAGCAGGTTGAAGAGGTCTGTAAACTTATGGTGTATCTTGCGTGCGCTTTCTATTTCTCCATTCATTTCAAGGCGTATCATGCGTGAAAACTCTTTTGGCAGGGCGTTGCCTATCACTGATATCACTCCGGCCGCTCCGCATGCAATCATGGGGAAGGTGAGGGCGTCGTCGCCGCTGATCACGTCAAATCTGTCAGGTTTGTTCTTTATTATCTCGTCCACCTGCTCAAGGCTGCCGGCGGCTTCCTTAATGCCTACGATGTTAGGGCAGTCGTGTGCGAGGCGCAGCGTGGTCTCCGCTTTCATGTTTACGCCTGTACGCCCGGGCACGTTGTATAACACCACTGGCAGTTTGGTCGCTGCCGCTATTGTCTTAAAGTGCTGGTATAGTCCTTCTTGTGACGGCTTGTTGTAATAAGGGCATACGCTGAGCACGCCGTCGATGCCGGCGAAGTCGGCCGTTTGCAGCTCGTTGACCACTTCTGCCGTGTTGTTGCCGCCGCATCCCATAAGGATCGGCACCTTGTCGCCGGCCGTCTCTACTACTATTTGCTTGATCTTGGCCTTCTCTTCTTTTGTCAGTGTGGGGGTCTCGCCGGTCGTGGCAAGTATGCAAAAAAAGTCGGCACCGTTTTCAAGTTGGTATGTTATCAGTTTCTTCAGTGCCGTATAATCAACTAAGTTGTCGGAAGTAAAAGGTGTGACGAGGGCTATGCCTAAGCCTTTGAATATGTTATGTGCCATAAAATTACGGATTTCTCGTTATAATCGGATGCAAAAATACTATTTTTATGTCAAAACGCAAAACAAATAACATCTTTTAATCGAAAAGTGAAAAGACGGGCCTTGTGGCGTATGGCGGCACCGCCATACGCCACAAGGCCTAATTTGAACCGATGTACAGGAATAACATTCCGAGCAGCACGAGGATGAGGTCTACCACCTTGCTCTTAAGGTTTTTCTCGTGCAGTAATACTGCGCCGAACAGGAATGACACCACTACGCTGCCGCGCCTTATCATTGACACGATGCTTATCATTGCGCCGGGCAGGCTTAAGGCGTAAAAGTATACAAAGTCGGCCGCGCTGAGGAATATGCTTATAAGTATGATGCACCAGTCCCAGCGAAACCGCGTGGTGTGTTTGCGCTTTGGCCACCAAAGCAAGAGGAGCATCACGGCCATCATGAAGCATTGGTATATGTTGTACCAGCTTTGCACTATCATTCTGTCAAGGCCCACGCCGCCGTGGCCTACGGGGGCCATAAGGTATTTGTCGTAAAGTCCGCTGACGGCTCCGAGCAAGGCTGCGAGCACGATGAAGTAAATCCAGCGGTCGTGCTTGAAGTCGATGCCCTCCTTTTTCCCGCTGCGGCTCAACATGAAGAATGAGGCCACGGCCAACGCCACGCCTATCCATTGGTAGATGTTCAGGCGCTCGCCGAACACGATGAAGGCTCCCACGAGCACCATTACCGGCCGTGTGGCGTTGATGGGGCCTACGATGGTCAACGGCAGGTGTTTCATCCCGAAATACCCGAAAACCCATGACGACAATACGATGACGCTTTTCAGTATGATGTACTTGTGCACTTCCCAGCCTCCGCTTGCTACGTGGAATATCGTGCCGTCAAGCAGGCCGGTGGTGGCCGACAATATTATGAACGGCAGGAAAATCAGTGATGAAAATAAAGTGTTGAGAAACAAAACGGGAATCACGGCATTGCCGTCGAGCGATTTTTTCTTAAACGAATCGTAGAAGCCGAGCAGTGTCGCCGATAAGAATGCTAAAACCAACCACATGATCTGATGTTTGCTTATTTCTTAATTATGTGTCAATATTCTATGTTTTCAAGAAAGAGGGCTTTTGCTGGCATGCTTTCGCCGGCGTTTGTACGCTTGCCGCCCTCTATTATTCTCTTGAATCCGTCAATGTCAATGCGCCCACGGCCAACGTCTACCAATGTGCCCACTATGGCGCGCACCATGTTGCGTAAGAATCTGTTGGCCGTTATCCTGAAATGCCAACTGTAGTCGTCATCCTGAATCCAGCGCGCTTCGGTGATGTCGCACAGCGTCGTCTTTACGTCTGAATTGCTTTTGCAGAACGCCGCAAAGTCGTCATACCCCAAGAGCATCGCCGCAGCTTGGTTCATCTTGTCGAAATCGAGATTGTAAAACAACTCGCATGAGTAAGCGCGCTTGAACGGGTCTTTGTGCTGATGTATATAATAATGGTATGTTCTTGATACGGCGCTGAATCTTGCGTGCATGTCTTCAGCTACGGGCATGGCCTTGTCTGCGGCGATGCCGTGGGGCAGGATGCGGTTAAGTCTGTATATTAGTTGGCCGCAATCGAGCGTAAGCTCGGTGTCGAAGTGTGCCACCATCATTCTTGCATGCACGCCGGTGTCCGTGCGTCCGGCTCCCGTTACGTTGGTTTCTTGGCGTAGAAGCGTTGACAGCGCTTTCTGCAATTCCTCTTGCACGGTGTTTGAGTTCGGCTGTATCTGCCATCCGTGATATGCCGTACCGTCATATCTGAAATAAAGGAAATACCTCTGCATGTCTGCGATTTCTTGTTTTTATTGTCGCTGTTGGGAATAATCTGTGTGGACTGCGTGGCTTGGATATTTTCGGTTTATCCTTCACGGAAGAAGTCCAACGACTCGAAAAGCTCTTTTTCCGTGGCGGTTTGATTTATCTTTACATCACCTATTCCGCCGAGAAGTGTGAAATTGATGGTCCCGAAAGTATTTTTCTTGTCATGCTTCATGAGTTCTACGAGAGTGTCGTAGTCCTTGCATGTGAACGCGAACGTACCGTATGTATCCTTAATATATCTTACTGTCTGGTGCATTATGCTTGTCGGGAATTTGGTTTTTATGCAGCTTAAGTACAGTTCGCAAACCAGTCCGTATGCTACGGCATATCCGTGGAGTATCGGCCTGCCGGACTTCAGGGCGAACGACTCGAATGCGTGGCCTATCGTGTGTCCTAAGTTAAGGGCTTTCCTTATGCCTTTTTCATAAGGGTCTTCTTCCACAATCCTCTCCTTTACCTTAATGCTTTGAGCCACCATCTCTTGTAGACAGGCGAAGTCGGGACGTGTTATGTCGTATCTCATTAGTTCGGCCCACATTGCCTCACTGCTTATTAAGCCGTGCTTTATCATCTCGGCGTAACCTGAATTGAGGTTGTCCGCGTCAAGCGTCTTGAGGAAGTCCGTATTGATGATTACAGTCTTAGGATTACTGAATACTCCTATTTCATTCTTCAGTCCGTTAAAATTAATTCCCGTCTTGCCGCCGACCGAAGCGTCTACCATTGAAAGCAGCGTCGTGGGGATGTTGACGTAGTTTACGCCGCGCTTAAAAGTGGCGGCCGCGAATCCACCGATATCGGTCACCATTCCTCCGCCAATGTTTATTATGCATGAATGGCGCGTAGCCTCATTGTTGCTCAGCTCTGTCCAAATGTGGGCAAGCGAGTCTAAATTCTTATTCGCGTCTGTGGGGCGTATGCTTATCAGCGTGAAGCCTTCTATGCAGGCAAAATCATTTATTACAGGCAGGCATAATTCCTTAGTCGTTTCGTCGGCAATGACGAACAGCTTGTCGTGCTCGCATCTTGAGACTGCTTCGGCGATATCTTGATTAAGACATTTGGATATGATAATTCTTTGTTCCATTTTCATAAAGATATTTAAAGGCGCAAAATTAGTTATTTTTCGTCAATAAAATAAATTTTTTCGTCGATTTCACTATTATATGGATTAAACCACAAAAGGCTAAAATCGTCTAAACCTCTGAATGTTTAATTTAAAGTCTTGTAATGAAAAAGATAATCATCATGATCTGTTTTGTGCTGATGGCCGTATTGTCGGCATCGGCCCAAAACGTGAAAATTACCGGTACGCTGGTCGACCGCGACACTAAGGAGGGCGTTGAGCTTGTCACCGTACAGATGTTGAAAAGCGATAGCACATACGTGAAAGGGACGTTAAGTAACGACAATGGTAGGTTCTCGATAACGGCTCCAAAGCCTGGTAAGTATATTCTTAAGTTTACGAGTGTCGGATATATTACTCTTACGAAGAACGTGGAAGTGTCGGGAAAGGATGATGTCGCTCTTGGCGACATTACGTTTGGCGCTGACGCGATAATGCTGAAAGGCGCAACCGTAGTAGGTCATGCGGCGCGTGTTACGGTTAAAGAAGACACCTTTGTATATAATGCTTCGGCGTATAGGACGCCTGAAGGCTCTGTTGTTGAAGAACTCGTAAAGCGGATACCGGGTGCGCAGGTCAGTGACGACGGCACCGTGACCATTAACGGCAAGGAGGTGAAGAAAGTGCTTGTAGACGGCAAGGAGTTTATGACCGGCGACATTAAGACGGCTCTGAAGAACCTGCCTACGTCGATAATCGATAAGATAAAGACTTATGACGAAAAGAGCGATCTCGCTAAAGTTACCGGCATTGACGACGGCGAAGAGCAGACCGTACTCGATTTTGGCATAAAGCGTGGAATGAATAAAGGCTTTTTTGGTAATGCTGACTTGTCCGCAGGCACGCACAATCGTTATTCTGAGCGCCTTATGGGGGCTTTGTTCAAGGATAAGACGAGAGTTATGCTTATGGGTAACGCCAACAACGTGAACGACCGTGGCTTCCCCGGAGGCGGTGGCGGCGGTCGTTTCGGCGGGCGTCAGGGATTGAACTCTTCTAAAATGGTTGGTGCAAACTTTAATCTGGAACCGAGCTCAAAGCTGAAACTCGATGGCAGCGTAAGGTGGAATCATTCTGACGGTGATGTGCGCACGGAGCAGTCGTCTGAGAATTTCGTCAGCACGGTAGGTTCTTTTTCTAACAGCATCAGCCAAAGTTACAGCCGTTCGGACAGTTGGAACGCCCGCATGCGTCTCGAATGGACACCGGACACGATGACTAACATCATGTTCCGTCCGAATTTCAGCTATTCCACAAGCGACGGTATTTCTACAAGTACGAGCGCGTCGTACAACGACGACCCGTATTTATACGTATCAGATCCTCTTTCGGCAGAATCAATAAGCAAGATGGCGGCCGACAGCTTGATGGTAAACTCCAGGTCGAACAATTCGATTTCGTATTCGGACAGTAAGACCGTTGGAGGAATGTTGCAAATTAACCGTAAGCTGAACAGCAAGGGGCGTAATGCTACGTTGAGGGCCGATTTCAGTTACGGAGAGAGCGGAAGCAAAAGTTTGAGTACGTCAAACGTGCATTTGTATCAGGTCGAAAATGCTTTTGGTAATGATTCGACATATCAGACCAACCGCTTCAACACGACACCGACAAGGAATCTTAATTACAGCTTGCAGTTCACTTATAGCGAACCGATATTCAAGGCGATGTTTCTGCAGTTTAGCTATAAGTTCAGTTACAAGTATAACAAAAGCGATAGGTCAACGTATGATTTCAGTAATCTCGGAGAGAGCTTTTTTGACGGTGTTCCGTTGGGATACCGTGGTTGGGGTAATTATTTCTCACGTCTTAATGCGGACTTAGGCGATTATCTTGATGAAGATCTGAGCAGATTCTCTGAGTATAAGAATTACATACACGACATTCAGCTCATGTTGCGTGTCATTAGGCCTAAATATAATCTGAACGTAGGAGTCATGGCTCAACCGCAGGAGACTCGTTTCGTTCAACATTATCAAGGTGTTGATACCGATACTACAAGGAACGTGATGAATGTGACGCCGACTCTTGATTTCAGGTATCGTTTCTCAAAGCTGAGCAATTTACGCATAAACTATCGAGGTACCACTTCGCAGCCGAGCATGACCGATCTGCTTGACATAGTTGACGACAGCGACCCGCTCAACATAACAATGGGTAACCCGGGATTGAAGCCCTCTTTCACCAATACTTTCCGACTGTTTTACAATAATTACATACAAGATCATCAGCGTGCGATAATGGCACACCTTAATTATAGTAATACCCGTAACAGCATAAGTAATATGGTGACTTACGACGAGCAAACAGGTGGACGCACTACTAAACCTGAGAATATAAACGGCAACTGGAATGCTTCGGGTGCTTTTATGTTCAACACCGCTCTCGACTCCGTAGGTTATTGGACGGTTAGTACGTTTACAAATGTAAGATATAATAATTATGTAGGATACTTGTCTCTTGACCGAAATTCGGATTCGCAAAAAAATACGACTAAGACCATGCAAGTGGGCGAGCAGTTGACGGCAAGTTACCGAAACAGCTGGCTTGAAGTGTCGCTTGACGGGTCGCTTGATTATACGCATACAAGGAATATGCTGCAGAGCCAAAGCAATCTCGACACGTGGCAGTTCTCTTATGGTGGGTACTTAACGTTGTATTTTCCGTGGGGGACAAGCCTTTCGACCGACGTTCATCAGAACAGTAGACGGGGCTTTAATGATAATTCGATGAACACTAACGAGCTGATATGGAATTTGCAGTTAAGCCAAAGTTTTCTTAAGGGTAACGCTTTAACGGTATCGTTGCAGTTGTATGACGTGCTTCAGAACCAAAGCAATTTCAGCCGGACGATAAACGCAATGCAGCGTAGCGACACTCAATACAACAGCGTTAACAGCTACGCAATGTTGCATGCCGTGTACCGTGTCAATATCTTCGGCGGCAAGGCTCCGCAACCCGGCAGGCATGACGGTCCCAGACCGCGCGGACCACGGCCCATGGGCGGACCTCGCGGGATGCGTGGTGGGTTCGGCGGCAGATGACCTGAACGATGATGTAATGTGATTATCGGCATGCGTTAAGACCGTTTATGTATGGTTGGATACGGTTTTAGCGCATGCCGATAGTTTCGTTTTCTTATATTGAAATCACGTTAAATTATGCTTATTGCTATGTATGTCTGTTTTAAATTATTAACTTTGCAAAAATATTTCCGATGAAACAAGTTGTTTTAATCATAATGGCATGCATGCTTTCCGTTTGCGGATATGCGCAAACGGAATGGGAGCGGTTTGATGTGGATGTCAATACGGGCGACGGAGCAGAGGCGGAAAAGGCTGGTGTGGATGAAAAGTATTTGGCCGGTGCCGTGACGTTGAACGGCGGAAGGGTAGAGTGGGTCTTAGACTTTGACGTGCCAAGTAAGACGTCGGAACAAATATATGATATCGTATTAAAGTGCTTTACTAATCTTACGAAGACCGATAACCAGCTTGAAGGCAGCCATGTGTCATTGACAGACGAGGACGAACATGTGGTGGTGGCCGATGTCCGTGAGTGGCTTGTATTCAGTGACAAGTTGTTGGATTTTGACAGGACAAAGTTCTTTTACACGCTAATAGCATATTGTGATGACGGTCATCTGAAAATGACGATGAACAGGATTTCTTACCGTTACGAGGAGGCACGTGTGCGCGGTGGATATTTCTATAAGGCTGAAGACCTGATTACCGATGACAATGCGCTAAACCGTAAGAAAACCAAATTGTTACGCGGAAATTCAGGCAAGTTCCGCCGTAAGACCATTGATAGGAAGGATTTTATTTTTTCAACGCTTAAAGAAGCTGTTATTAGGTGATTTTTATTTGCATATTAACGAATAACTCATTTAAATGATTACTAATCAGGACAACCCGGCCGAGAATAAGGCTTTTAAGGATAGACGGGAAAAAGTTAACGATAAGTATATCGTGTTGCGCAATATTTTGAATATCATTTTCATGGTTGTCGCAGTGATAGGCATCGTAGTGTATTTTTACGGTAACCAAAACACCGGTACGATAATAATATTGATAGCTATGGCGTTTAAGATTGTCGAATGTGTTTTCCGTTTCTTGAAATGAAAACAAAGATATTCATAGCTTTTGTCATATCATTAGTGTCGGGAATGCTGGTTCCCGGTTTCGCGCAGAACTTCAACCAGCTGACTGATTCGGGCCAATTTACGAGCGGAAACAGCGCAACGAAGCGTGACTCTTTGTCGTCAGGGAACAAGGAGATACCTAAGGGACTTAAGGTGTGGACGGTAGACGAACGTTTCGGCGAACGTATTGCGGCTGAGCCCGACACTATGCCCCACATGTTCATGAACACTATTTTCGACGGAGGTTTACGCGGTGAATACACCACGCTGGGTAATGTGGGCTCGCCGCGCATAAACCGTATTTTCATAGACCGCAGCGAGGCAGACCAGTTTGTCTTTACGCAGCCTTATGACTATTTCATAACTCCTGTGAGCCAGTTTCATTTCACCAACACCCTTTCGCCGATAACGAACATATCGTATAATGAATGCGGTAACAGGGAAAACGGTGAAAACCATTTCCGGGCGCTTTTCGGAGTTAATGCGGGCAAGAAGATAGGAGTAGGCTTTAAGTTTGATTATATTTACGGTCGCGGATATTTCCAGAATCAAAGCACTGCGCATTTCAATTATTCAGTCTACGGGTCTTATATCGGCGACAGGTATAATGCCCATTTGTTGTTTTCGACCAATCATGAGAAGGTGGCCGAGAACGGCGGTATCACGGACGACCGATACGTGACGCATCCTGAAGTTTTTGACGACAATTTCCGTAACAACGAGATTCCGACCGTGCTGCAGCAGAACTGGAACCGTAATGACAACCAGCATTTGTTTTTCTCGCATAGGTATAGTCTGGGTTTCAACCGGAAGGTTAAGATGACCGAGGACGAGATTAACGCGAAGAAGTTCGCCCTTGCGTCACAAAAGGAGAACGAGGAAAAGAAGGCAAAAGAGGAAGCGAGGAAAAAAGCGAGAAAGGCCGGCGTGGAGTTTGACGAGGAGGAGTTTGAAGAGAAAAAGACCTTCGCCGGGCGTCCTGACGATGCCGTGATAGCAGGTAACGAGCCGGCCGATACGACCACGACTTCTACAGGTAGAATATCGGTAGACAAAGCCGCTGCCGACAGCCTGATAGCTGCGTCGAAAGAGCGTGAGGCTACCACCCAAACGCCCGATACGGCTTGGCTTAAGGATGAATACGTGCCCGTGACAAGTTTTATACACACTCTTAAGTTTGACAATTATTCACGCATATACCAAGCCTATGAGACCCCTGAAGGCTACTATGCGTCGACATTCCCCGTAAATGAAAAATTTTCGGGCGATTCGATATATGACCGAACAACTCATTATTCGTTGAAGAATACGTTTGCCGTAGCTTTGCTCGAAGGGTTTAACAAGTGGGCAAAGGCCGGATTGAGGGCGTTCGTCACTTCAGACTTGCGGCATTTCACGCTTCCTGATTCGCTCGGTGGCAGAAACTCGTACAACGAGCATAACCTGAGTGTTGGCGGACAGCTGATTAAGGCCCAGGGAAAAACGTTGCACTATGATGTCACGGCTGAGGCATGGCTGCTCGGAGAAGATGCAGGGCAGTTGAAGATTGACGGCAACGCCGATCTTAATTTTCGCTTGTTTAAGGATACGGTGACGCTTGCGGCAAAGGCGTATTTCCACAGGGTAAACCCCACTTTTTATTACCGCCATTACCATTCTAAGCATTATTGGTGGGACAACGACGGGCTCGACCAAGAGTTGCGTACACACATCGAGGGGCTTTTCTCATTGAGGCGCACGCGCACTAAATTACGCGTAGCGTATGACAACTTGCAGAACCTTACGTATTTCGCCCAAAGCTATAATGTCACCAACAATTACGGGCGCACGGATAATACGGTGGCCGTAAGGCAGCATTCAGGTAACATCAGCCTGCTCACGTTGCAATTATCACAGGATTTCAAGCTGGGGCCGCTTAACTGGGAGAATATGATAACTTACCAGAAGTCGAGCAACGAAGACGTTTTGCCTCTTCCGCAACTCAACGTTTATTCCAACCTGTATTTACACTTCAGGTTGGCTAAGGTGCTGACCGTTGATTTGGGAGGCGACGTGCGCTTCTTCACGAAATACAAGGCGTTGGATTACAGCCCGGCATTAGGCCAATATGCGGTGCAGGACAACGGCGATGCAAACGTTGAGATAGGCAATTACCCAATAGTAAACGTTTATGCCAACATGCATCTTAAGCATACGAGGTTTTTCGTGATGATGAGCCATGTCAATGCAAGCAGCGGCGACAGTTTCCTCGTGCCGCATTATCCTATCAATGGCCGTGTGTTCCGTTTCGGCGTGTCATGGAATTTCTTTAATTAGCCTGCGCATGCTGCGGCGTATTTACCTTATGAGTTGAAAACGGAGCTTCGTGGCTTGTGAAACGCCGTTGATCATAGTCTGAAACGAGGCATATTGAAGCATAAAAGGTTACCTTTCGACGGCCGAAAGGTAACCTTTTATTTTGTCATTGATTTTGTCTTGTACTGTTGCAATCCGTAAGTCTCAATCCTAAAACTACGTGAGTTCGATGTAAGAACCTTACGTAATAAGCCGGCTTTTGTCAATGATGTCGATATTCATAGACGGCTTTTTC
>CALUFN010000019.1 GCA_944319945.1 uncultured Prevotella sp. | reverse complement strand
CGGCGTGCAGCCCGGCCGCCGCAGGCATTATGGCGGCCGGGGCGCGGGGCTTAATGTATGATCAGGTAATAAACGTAACTAAATAACATAAGACAATGATACGCATAGAGAACCTTAAGTATAAGTACCAGGGCGTGAAGCACTACGTGTTTGACGGCTTCAACCTCTGTCTCGAGGACAATAACATCTACGGACTCTTAGGCAAGAACGGCACGGGCAAGTCTACGCTGCTTTACCTTATCAGCGGACTGTTGCGCAAGACGTCCGGCTCGATAACCGTCGACGGAGTGGAGTCGTCGGCCCACGACGCGGGGATGCTGGCCGAGACGTTCATCGTGCCCGAGGAGTTCGACCTCGCCCCGGTTACCCTCGACGCTTACGTCAGGATGAACGAGCCGTTCTATCCGCGCTTCAGCCGCGAGGTGCTTGAGAGCTGCCTGCGCGACTTCGAGCTTACGCCGGACATCCACCTGAAGGAGCTTTCGATGGGGCAGAAGAAGAAGGTGTACATGAGCTTCGCCCTTGCGGCCAACACCCGGTTGCTGCTGATGGACGAGCCGACCAACGGCTTGGACATTCCGTCTAAGAGCCAGTTCCGCCGCGTGATAGCCAACAACATGGACGAAGACCGCATGATGATAATATCCACCCACCAGGTGCACGACGTGGAGTCGCTGCTCGACCACATCGTGATGCTCGACCGCTCTGAGCTGCTGCTCGACGCGTCGGTGGCCGACATCTGCGCTAAGTATAACTTCGAGTTCCGCTCGCTCGGCGAGCCTGCCGACGACGTGATCTACTCGGAGCCGTCGGTGCAGGGCAGTGCCGTGATAACACGCCGGCGCGAGGGCGACGCCGACACTCAGCTCAACCTCGAGCTGCTATTCAACGCCGTGACCAAGCGTGCGCTGTAGCGGTAGGCTTATCGGGCGGATACGTCCCATCGGCCTTATATGTTCAACACAATCATCCTTAAACAACTAAAAAAGCATTATCTTATGACACGATTCAACATACAACGCTTCGGACGCGTGCTCAAATGGTCGGCCGTGATGACGCGCAAAGAGATTCTTACTAATACTGCCGCCATGTTCTTCGCCATGCTCGTTTCCTTCATCGTGCAGATGCTGGGCAGCTACGGCCATTCCACGCTTCACGTGGCAGCACAGCTTTCAAGTGCCTTGCAGTTTTGCATCGTGATTTACACCGTCGTCGTTACTATCGGCGGATGCTGGATTTTCAACAACATGAAGACGAAAGAGCAGCGCATAACGTTCAGGATGCTGCCCGCCGGCGACCTTGAGAAGTTCGTCGCCCGTGCGCTCTACGTCACCGTGGTGTGGTGGGTCATGGGCATGGTGGCCTTCTGCTTGGCCGACGTCTTCCGCATGCTCATAAGCCTTATGTCCGGCATAGAGGTGGTGAAGAGCGTGATACCCGACTTTTTCTCGCAGCTATTCGGCGGCGCGGATGTGCGCTTCGCCGATGTCGAGGGTGTCGAGGGGCTTAGCATGGCCGGCTGCGTGGCGCTCGCCTTAACGTGGTCGTTGTGGATACATTCGTTCTACGTGCTCGGAGGTGCGCTGTTCCGTCGCCGCCAGTTCGTGCTTACCTCGCTTGTTCATTTCGCCTTCGGGATGATAAGTCTGCCCGTTATCGTACACTTTGTCGACGGCATCGACAAGGAGACCGTTTACACTTTGATTAACGTGTGGACATGGGTGGCCGCAGCGTTTTTTGCCGCATGGTTCGTGGCAGACTGGTGGTTGGCTTACAGGATATTCCGCCGCATGCAGGTAGTCAACAACAAGTGGCTGAACCTGTAACGTTAAGCTAAGAGTGAAGAGTGACGAGTGAAGCAGCGAAGTTCGGCCTGAAGCCGATCGGTTTGCCTGCCGGGGCGATGGCTTCAGCTCGCATAACTGCTTTAATTTCATTAATCTCCTGACATAAAAATCATAGAGCTATGGGCAATTTCAATATAAAACGATTCGGGCGCACGGCCCGCTGGCAACTCGGCATGAGTTATAAGAGCGTGCTGTCGTTCGCCTCGGGTGCGTCGTTCGCCTATATCGTGCCTTACATCGGGTGGACGTATCCTTACCTGAAAGGCGCCGAAGAGGTAGACCCCGCCCGCCTGACGCATTCGGTGGAGATGTGTACGGTGATCTTCATGATTATCGCCGTCATCTGCGGTAGCTTCATTTTCGCCGACATGGGTACCAAGAAGGGCCGCATAGCGGTGAAGATGCTGCCGGCCATCGACCTTGAGAAGTTTCTCGTGCGCTTCCTTGCAGTCACACTGGGAGTCGCGGTCGTGGGCATAGCAGCCTTCTGCGTGGCCGATGTTGTGAGGATACTGGTGTGCCTGTTGGCGGGCATCGACTACGTGAAGTTCTGCCTGCCGGACTTCCTCCTCCTGCTTTTCACCTCGGCCGACCTGCCCGGAACGTCGATGAGCAGCGGCTCCGAGTTTCCCTGGGGAGTGAATTTCGTCGCCGTATGCTGGTGCGTATGGGCCCATTCGCTCTACGTGCTCGGGGGCACGTTGCTGCGCCGTTACCAGCTGGTAGCCGTCAGCGTGGTGCATCTCGTGCTGTTCCTGGCCTTTGCGATGCTACTCTCTTTCGTGTCGGCCAACGTCGACGCGGCCGTCAACGACGCAGGCAACAACGCCTCGTTTGCCGCTGCAGGCGTCGTGCTCTTGGCCGTAGCCGTGGCCAACTGGATGCTGTCTTACAGGATATTCCGCCGCATGCAGGTGGCGGACAACAAGTGGATAAACCTATAAAAAGCCCTGATTATGAAGAAATTCGATATGAAACGCTTCGGCCTCGTGGCCCGGTGGACGTTCCGCATGGACCGTAAGGAGCTGCTTACGTCGGCCTGCGTGATGGTGTTCGTTTATCTATTCATGGCCTTCATGTTCTTTTGGCCGGTGATAAAGGGCGAGTTTCATGCTACGTCCATCACCATATCAAACGTCGTCTCGCTGCAGTTTTCGGCTTATCTGATATACGTCGTGATAGGCGGGGCTTACGTTTTCAACAACATGACGGCAAAGACCGGCCGCCTGGCGTTCATGATGTTGCCGGCCACCGCTGCCGAGAAGTTCGCCGTGCGCTTCATTTACGGCACGGTGGCGTGGGCGGTCATGGGCTTTGCTGCCCTCTGCGTGGCCGACGTGCTGCGCATCCTGACCTGTCTGGCTGCGGGCGTAGACTATGCGGGGAGTGCCGTACCTGGCTTCGTGAGCATGGTGCTCACGGGTCACGACGCCACCCGCGCCACGCTGATAAGCCCTGACCGGAGCGCGGCTGCCCATCTTGCGGCTGTAGCCGTGATAGTGTGGGCTCACTCGTTATACATGCTCGGAGGCGCGTTTTTCCGCCGTTACCGGTTCGTGCTCTCGTCTGTTACGCTGCTGCTGGTCATCGTCTTGCACATGAACGTTAGCCGTGCCTTGTGCGGCAGCTATAAGATAACAATGAGCGCGCAGCAGACCGACCTCTCGTTTTACGTTGCGGCCGCAGTGTTCACGGCCGTGGCGGTGATCGACTGGATGCTTTCTTACAAGCTGTTCAGCCGCATGCAGGTGATTAACAATAAATGGACAAACTTATGAACTTTACTTCAGAGAAAGCGATATACGTGCAGATAGCCGACCGCCTGTGCGACGAGATACTCACGGGAAAGTTCGGCGACGACGAGCGCATCCCCTCGGTGCGCGAATACGCCGTGCTGCTCGAGGTGAACACCAACACCACCGTGAAGTCATACGACCTCTTGGAGCAGCAGGGAGTGATATATAAGAAGCGCGGCCTGGGCTACTTCGTCACAGCCGGGGCCAAGCGGCAGATACTCAAGGAACGCCGAAAGGAGTTCATGGAGCAGCGTCTGCCTGAGCTGTTCCGCCAGATGCGCATGCTCGGGATAGGCATCGAGGAGGTGGAAGAGAGATGGAACTCACAAGCCGATCCTTCATGAACCCACCTCAAACCCCTTTCGAAGGGCCTGGGCTTTAGTTAGCCCTGAGAGCGCTTTTAGTAACTGACATAATGTTAAATTATGTGTGATAACGCAGGGTTGACGCAACTTTTCGTGTCTTACCGTCGTCATTGCGTATGAGAATTGACAACCGAGTTTAAACCATAAACGTATTCCAGGCTCCATACCTTTGGGAGGGTTGGGGTGGTATTATAAATACATTTCACAATGATTCACTTGAAAGACATCAACAAGACTTACGACAACGGCCAGCCGCTGCACGTGCTCAAGGGCATCACGCTCGACATAGAGCGGGGCGAGTTCGTGTCGATAATGGGCGCGTCGGGCTCGGGCAAGTCTACATTATTAAATATATTGGGCATACTCGACAACTATGATTCGGGCGAATACACGCTCAACGGCACGCTCATCAAGGACCTCTCGGAGACGCGTGCGGCCGAATACCGCAACCGCATGATAGGCTTCATCTTCCAGTCGTTCAACCTGATACCGTTCAAGACGGCCGTCGAAAACGTCGAGCTGCCCCTCTTCTACCAGGGCGCGGGCCGCAAGCAGCGTCGCCGCATGGCTATGGAATACCTCGACCGCCTCGGCCTTAAGGACTGGGCCGGCCACTATCCCAACGAGATGTCGGGCGGACAGAAGCAGCGCGTGGCCATAGCCCGTGCCCTGATAACCCATCCGCAGATAATCTTGGCCGACGAGCCTACGGGCGCCCTTGACTCTAAGACGAGCGTTGAAGTGATGAAGCTGCTCAAGCAGCTCAACGAGGAGCAGGGCATGACGATAGTAGTGGTGACCCACGAGAGCGGCGTGGCCAACGAGACCAACAAGATAGTACACATCAAGGACGGCGTGATAGGCAACATAGAGGTGAACTTTGACCACCACGCCTCGCCGTTCGGCAGCGGTGGAGTGATGAAGTAAAAAGCCCCGCCCGGCCTCCCCCGCGGGGAGGAGAGAGGCGTGTCTTGAGTGTGAGCTTACGCCTCTTCGTGGGCCGGTCGGGAAGAAGTGTTTTGCAAAAGGTATCCTTTCACACGTTAAAAGGACATCTTTTACGCCCTAAAAGGCCACCTTTTACAGCCTAAAAGGCCACCTTTTGCAATGCTGTGCGTAACATGTTGACTGTCAGTAATTTATGACAAACGATAAGAAGTGATGCAAATTAAGGATTATATTAGCGGTGACAACCGCCAAGACAAATCAGGTTCCTCCCCGCGGGGGAGGTTAGGAGGGGCTTTATGAGAGACATTTTCGTTGAGATTTATAGTACGGTAAGGCGCAACAAGTTGCGCACCGCGCTTACGGGCTTCGCCGTGGCGTGGGGTATCTTCATGCTCATCTTCCTGCTCGGGGCGGGCAACGGACTTATCAACGCCATGACGCTGCAGAGCGACAGGTTTCTTGACAACTCGATGATAGTGGGCGGCAGCTACACGTCGAAGCCTTACGACGGACTGAAGGAGGGGCGGAGCATACGCCTTAACGACAAGGACATGGGCGTGGCCTCGACCAACTTTCCCGCCAACGTTGACGAGACCGGCGGCTCGATGAGCCTGAGCGGAGTGACATTGAGCTGCGGAGCCGACTACGTGAGCGGCTCGATAGACGGAGTGTTCCCCAACGAAATAAAGATAAATAAGAAGGAGATGCTCTGCGGACGCTTCATCAACAACATCGACATAAGCCAAAAGCGCAAGGTGATAGTGCTCGGCGAGGACGACGCTAAGGAGCTGATGCCCCGCAGGGCCGAGCTGCTCGTAGGCCGCTACGTCGACGTTGACAGCACGGCCTTCCGCGTGGTGGGCGTCTACAAGGCCGACCGCAGCGGCATGAACACGGCCGCCTTCGTGCCGTTTACCACCTTCCGCACCATCTACGGCAAGGGCGACGAGGTAGGGACGATACTCTTCTCGTTTAAGGGCCTTGACACCCAGGAGGCCAACGACCGCTTCGAGGAACAATACCGCGCTCGGCTCAACCTGAACCACCGCGCCGCCCCCGACGACGAAAGCGCCGTGTGGATATGGAACCGCTTCACGCAAAACCTGCAGATGAACACCGGCATGAACATCATACGCACCGCCCTGTGGGTGGTAGGCCTCTTCACGCTGCTCAGCGGCATAGTGGGCGTGAGCAACATCATGCTCATCACCGTCAAGGAACGCACCCGCGAGTTCGGCATACGCAAGGCCATAGGGGCCAAGCCGATGTCGATACTCCGGCTGATCATCACCGAGAGCGTGGTCATCACTACGTTCTTCGGCTACATAGGCATGGTGCTCGGCGTGGCGGCCAACGAGTACATGGACGCCACGATAGGCCAAATGAAAGTGAACAGCGGCCTATTCGAGGCCACGATGTTCTACAACCCCACGGTGGGCATAGGCGTATGCGTGGCCGCCACGGTGGTGATGATAGTGGCCGGCACGCTCGCCGGACTCATCCCCGCGCGCAAGGCCGCCCGCATAAGACCCATAGAGGCACTGAGGGCGGAATAATTCATAATGCACAATTCATAATGCACAATTGGGCGGACACCGTGAGGCGAATCTTTCACAGACCTCTCAGCTCTCCCAGCCCTCCCAGTGTTCCCATTAAAAAAATAATAACATGAAATTCGACATCGACCGCTTTCGCGAGATACTTGACACGCTGTCGAGAAACAAGAGTCGCAGCTTCCTTACGGGGTTCGGCGTGTTTTGGGGCGTGTTCATGCTCGTGGCCCTGCTCGGAGGAGGGCAGGGGCTTAAGGAACTGCTGCAAAACAACTTCGAGGGCTTCGCCACCAACTCGGCCATCATCTTGCCCCAACCCACCACGAAGCCCTACGCCGGCTTCCGCAAGGAGCGGCAGTGGAGCATGGTCTACGGCGACGTGGAGCGTCTGAAGCATCAGGTGCCCGAGCTTGAGACCGTCTCGCCCGTGCTCTCCCATTGGGGCTGCACGGCCGTTTACGACGACAAGAAGACCAGTTGCTCCATGAAGGGTCTGCTGCCCGACTACCAGAAGGTGGAGACTCCGCAGCTGTTTTACGGCCGCTACATCAACGAGATGGACGTAAAGCAGAACCGCAAGGTGTGCGTCATCGGCAAACGCGTGTACAAGGAGCTGTTTCCGGGAGGCGGAGACCCGTGTGGCAAGCGCATACGCGTGGACAATATATATTACGACGTTGTTGGCGTAGACTACAGCGCGGGCAACATGAGCGTCAACGGGCGCGCCGAGACGTCGGTCTCCGTGCCGCTCACGCTTATGCAGAAGGCTTACAACCTCGGCGACAGCGTACACCTGATATGCGTCACGGCGCAGCGCGGCGTAACCATGAGCAGCATCACCGACAAGATGCGCACCGTTGTGGCTAAGGCCCACAAGATAGACCCTACGGACGAGAAGGCCGTCACCGTGTTCAACACCGAGGTGCTCTTCGGCATGCTCGACAATCTTTTCTCTGGTGTCAACTTCCTCATCCTGCTCGTAGGCATCGGCACCCTGCTGGCCGGGGCGATAGGGGTGAGCAACATCATGATGGTGACCGTGCGCGAGCGCACCACCGAGATAGGCATCCGCCGAGCCATAGGAGCCACGCCGCGCAACATCCTCGGCCAGATAATATCCGAGAGCGTGATACTCACCGCAGTGGCCGGTATGAGCGGAATACTGTTCGCCGTGATGGTGCTCCAGATGCTCGAGCTTGGCAACACTACCGACGGGATAGTGGCGGCGCACTTCCAAGTGCGCTTCTGGGTGGCCGTTGGAGCCTCGCTCCTGCTCGGCGTGCTCGGCGTCTTGGCAGGGCTCGCGCCAGCGATGCGCGCCATGAGCATCAAGCCCGTCGACGCAATGAGAGACGAATAAGTAATGCATAATTCACAATTCATAATCTATAATCAGGCCGGCGCAGCGTTTTATGCCACGTTCCCAGCCCTCTCAGAACTCTCAAAACTCCCAGAACTCTCATTAAAAGAAACAATATGAAAAAGTATTTGAAAGTAATTCTTGCGGCTGTTATCGTCCTCGTGTTCATCGGGACGTTCGTCTTTCTCTACATGAAGTCGAAGCCGCAGCCGGTAGCTTACGACGAGTTTTCGCCTAAAGTGACCGACATCAGCAAGACAACCGTCATCACCGGCACCATAGAGCCGCGCGACGAAGTGGAAGTGAAGCCGCAGATCAGCGGTATCATAACCGACATCTACAAGGAAGCCGGCGAAACCGTCGAGGCCGGCGAGGTGATAGCCAAAGTAAAGGTGATACCCGACATGGGCCAGCTAAGCTCGGCCGAGGCGCGCGTCCGTCTTGCCGAAATCAACCTGAAGCAGGCCGAGGTGAACCACGAGCGCGAGCGGAAGCTCTACGACAGGCAGCTCGTGAGCGCCGACGAGTATGACAACGTGCGCCAGGCTCTCGACCAGGCGCGCGAGGAAAAGAAGGCCGCGATAGACGCGTTGGAGGTGGTCCGCGACGGCGTTTCGAGCAGCAACGCCAGCGCAAGCAGCACCCTGATACGCTCGACGATAAGCGGACTCATTCTCGACGTGCCCGTGAAGGTGGGCAACTCGGTGATACTCAGCAACACCTTCAACGACGGTACGACCATTGCGACCGTCGCCGACATGGGCGACCTCATCTTCCGTGGCAACATCGACGAGACCGAGGTGGGCCGGCTCGTTACGGGCATGCCGATGAAAATCACCATCGGGGCACTGCAGAACCTGAAGTTCGGTGCCTCGCTCGAGTACATCTCGCCTAAGGCCACCGACAACAACGGTGCCAACCAGTTTGAGATAAAGGCTGCAGTGACCGTGCCCGCCGGCAGCGACATCCGCTCTGGATACAGCGCTAACGCCGAGATAGAGCTTGAAAGCGCCAAAGGCGTGCTGACCGTTCCAGAGAGCGCGATAGAGTTCAGCGGCGAAGACACCTACGTCTACGTGGTGAAAGGCAGCGGCGAAGACAAGACTTACGAGCGCCGAAAGGTGGTAACCGGACTGAGCGACGGCATCAACATCGAGATAAAAAGTGGTCTGAAAAAGGGCGAGAAGGTAAGAGGACCGCAGAAAGTGAGCGAGAAATAATGCTTGTTGCGTAAGAATTTAAAGAAGTTAAAGAATTTAGAGAAGTTAAAGCCGAATGCATCTTTTGCTTATGCGGCAAGGCTAATGGCTTTAACTTCTAAGCGGGCGAAGCCCGCGATAACTCCTTTAAATTCTATAACTTCTAAAAAAGAAAGGACCAAAACCATGTACCGGATAATATATATCTTAGCGTTCATGCTGGGCGTATTGGGCGTTTCGGCCCAGCAGCAGAAGGCTTGGACGCTGCGCGAATGCGTAGATTACGCCTTAGAGAACAACATTACGGTGAAGCAGCAAGACGTTGTGAGACGGCAGGGCGAGGTGGAACTGAGCACGGCTAAGAACAGCCGACTGCCCGACTTGAACGGTTCGGCGGCGCAAAACTGGTCGTTCGGACGCGGACTTACGGCTGAAAACACCTATTCAAACCAAAATACGAGCAGCACGTCGTTCAGTCTCGGCACGAGCGTTCCACTCTTCACGGGCTTCCGCATACCGCGCACCATAGAACTGAACAAGCTCAACCTCGAGGCCGCCACGGCCGACTTGGCAAAAGCGCGCGGCGACATCAGCGTGCAGGTGGCACAGGCTTACGTGCAGATACTTTACGCAATGGAGCTGCGCGACGTTGCTCTTAGGCAGATAGGCATAGACTCACTGCAGACCGAACGCCTCCGCGAGATGTACGACACGGGCAAGGCGAGCGGCGCGGAGGTGGCCCAGCAGGAGGCAACGCTCGCCCAAAGCCGCCTTACTTACACCCAAGCGGACAACGACTACCGCCTTGCGCTGCTCTCGTTGGCGCAGCTTCTCGAGCTGCCTACGCCCGAAGGGTTCGCCGTGGTGCGTCCTGATACCGCCGCGATCGCCGTGGACGGAGCGCAGACTCTGCCCATTCCCGACGAGATTTACCAGGAAGCAGTGGCCTTCAAGCCTGAGATTAAGGCCGAAACTTACCGCCTTAAGGGGGCCGAGGTCAACATAAAGCTGGCCAAGAGCGCACTGTGGCCTACGCTCTCGCTTACCGCCGGGCTTGGTTCAAACTACTACACTACAAGCGGTTTCGATTCAGACGGCTTCGGGAAGCAGCTTCGCAACAACTTCAGCCAATACATAGGGCTTAGCCTGAGCGTGCCGATATTCAACCGTTTCGCCACGCGCAATAGCATACGCACCGCCCGGCTGAACCAAGAGTCGCAGCTGTTGCAGCTGGAAAACGTCAAGAAAACCCTGTACAAGGAAATCCAGCAGGCCTACTACAACGCCGTGGCTGCTAAGGCGCAATATGCCAGCAGCCTTGAGGCCGTGCGCAGCAACAGGGCCGCCTTCAACCTGATGTCGGCCAAATACGAGTTCGGCAAGGCCAACATCACGGAGTTCAACGAGTCGAAAAACAACCTGCTGAAGTCCGAGAGCGACCTTGCCCGCGCCAAGTTCGAGTATATGTACGACGTGAGTCTTATCGACTTCTATCGCGGCCGGAGATTGGACTTCTGATCGTCAGCCCTTAGTCGCCGCGAGCATGGCAAGAGCCTTGTTCTCGGCGGCTTCCATTATCTCGCGCTCCCCAGGGCCTTTGTCGTTGACACCGCACAGGTGCAGTATGCCGTGGATGATGACACGGTGAAGCTCGTCGTCGTATTCCTTGCCCAGCATCTCGGCGTTTGAGCGCACGGTGTCGAGCGAAATGACTATGTCGCCGTTGACGGTGTCGCCTTCGTCGTAGTCAAACGTTATGATGTCAGTGTAGTAGTCGTGCCCCAGATATTCGCGGTTTACCTCGAGTATCTTCTCGTCGTTGACGAACATATAGCCTATTTCGCCCGTCTTTCGCCCGTATTCGGCGGCCACGGCCTTTATCCATGCCGTTGTCTCGCGCTTCCTTATTTTCGGCATTTTCACGCCGTCTGCGTTGTAGGTAATCATTTGTTGAGTTAAGAGTTAATAATTAAGAGTTAAGAGTTAAGGGCGTTTCCCATCATTCCTTGCTTCCTGTTTGCCCGGCAGAAACTCCGAAACGTCGCGCCCGAAGTGGATAAGCTCGCGCACCATGCTTGACGAAACGCTTTCATATTGCGGCTCGGCGTAGAGCAACAGGGTGTCTATGCCGCCTATCTTGCGGTTGATGTCGGCCTGTTCGCGCTCGTACTCGAAGTCCTTTATGCTGCGCACACCTTTTATTATATACTGCGCGCCCTCGCGCTTGGCGAAGTCTACGGCCAAGTCGCTGTACGCCTTGACCTCTATCTTTGGCTCGTCGGCGTAGAGCGAGGCGATGTCTTTCACCCTCACTTCGGCCGAATAGAGATACTTCTTGCGCACGTTGACGCCCACTCCGATTACGATCTTGTCAAACAACGGCAGCGCGCGGCGCACTATCGCGTCGTGGCCTATGGTGAAAGGGTCGAAGCTGCCTATGAATATTCCGGTCATGTCTTGAATTAAGAATTAAGAGTTAAGAATTTAGGGCGTGATTAATTAAGAATTAAGAGTCAAGAATTAAGAGAAACGGCATCGCGGTTTTTTATCCTCAAGACCATTTTCCTAAATTCTTAACTCTTAAATCTTAATTCCCGAACAGGTCTTGCTCCAACGCTCCTGAGCCGTACATGTTGCGGCCGAAGTGCTTGTAAGCCAGTTCGGTGGCCATGCGTCCGCGCGGCGTGCGCTTGATGAATCCTTCCATTATCAGGAACGGTTCGTACACTTCCTCTACGGTGCCGGCGTCTTCGCCTATGGCTGTAGCTATGGTCGACACGCCCACGGGACCGCCGCGAAACTTGTCGATGATGGTCAGCAGTATCTTGTTGTCGATCTCGTCGAGTCCGTATTGGTCGATGTTAAGCGCGGTGAGGGCTATGCGTGCGATGGCGGTGTCGATGCGTCCGGTGCCTTTCACTTGGGCGAAGTCTCTCACTCGGCGCAGCAGGGCGTTGGCTATACGGGGCGTGCCTCGGCTGCGGCGTGCTATCTCCACGGCCGCGTCGTCGTCTATTGGCACCCTCAGTATGCCGGCCGAGCGCTTCAGTATCTTGGTGAGCGTCTCGGGTTCGTAGTACTCTAAGTGCAGATTGATGCCGAAACGGGCGCGCAGCGGGGCGGTAAGCAGTCCGCTGCGGGTGGTCGCACCTACCAGTGTGAAGGGGTTCAGGTCTATCTGTATGGAGCGTGCCGAGGGGCCTTTGTCTATCATTATGTCGATGCGGTAGTCCTCCATTGCCGAGTAGAGGTATTCCTCCACGACTGGCGAAAGGCGGTGTATCTCGTCGATGAAGAGCACGTCGTTAGGCTCGAGCGAGGTCAGTATGCCGGCCAGGTCGCCGGGTTTGTCGAGCACGGGGCCGCTGGTCAGCTTGAAGCCCACGCCCAGTTCGTTGGCTATGATGTTGCTCAGCGTGGTCTTGCCCAGTCCGGGAGGACCGTGCAGCAGGGTGTGGTCGAGCGGTTCGCCGCGGTATTTGGCCGCCTCCACGAACACTTCGAGGTTTTCCACTACCTTCTTTTGGCCGCTGAAGTCGCCGAAGCGCAGCGGCCTAAGGGCGTTTTCAAACTCCTTTTCGGCCGATGATAGCGTGTTGCTCCTTATGTCAAAGTCGTCATTTGTCATCTTGATGTTGTTCTGTCGGGTGCAAAGGTAGGAAAAAATCTAAAGGTAAAAAGGTGAAAAAATAAAAAGGTAAAAAAGCAACCGTCATTTGCACATGTTCTACTTGGTCTTTCCGCAGATGCGCGTTTTCTTTTTGTGTCGTCGCCATTCCTTTTATCTTTTATCCATATTCATGAGTGTTTTTACCTTTTTATTTTCTTACCTTTTTACCTTTTCATAAATGATTATCTCGTTTCCGTCATATTCCCTGCGGCTTACCGCCACGGCGTTGCCAGGCAGGCGTGGGGCGCGGGTGCCGCCTCCTAAGGTCTTTGGTGATGTCTCCACGCGTATCTCGTCCCACCATTCGTCGTTCTCGAGAAAGCGGCGGTGGGTCTCAGCTCCGCCCTCCACGAGCAGTTGCTGCACGCCCTTGTCATGCAGGTAGGCGAAGAGCTGGGGGATTACGGGACGTGAGAAGTCGGCCGAAGGAGTGAAGGGGCGGTTGCGGTCTATCACTATGCGCATCGGGTTACGTCCGCTCCATAGGCGCACGTCCAGCCGGGGATTGTCGCGCTCGTCGGTCACCCGGCCTACGAGTATTGCGTCGCTCTCGGCGCGCAGCTTGTGGCAGAGCATTTGGGTGAACGGCGTAGATAACATCGTCGGCTTGAAGTGGTCGTCCATGTAGCCGTCGGCCGAGCGGCACCACTTCAGCACCACGTAGGGCCTCTGCCGCTCGTTGAAGGTGAAGAAGCGGCGGTTAAGCTCCCTGCATTCGCGCTCGAGCACGCCTACGGTCACGTCTATGCCGGCATCGCGCAGCTTCATGATGCCGCGTCCGCACACTTTTGCGAACGGGTCAACGCAGCCTACCACTGCGCGCCTTACCTTTTTGCTTATTATTAGGTCGGCGCAGGGCGGCGTGCGGCCGTAGTGCGAGCACGGCTCGAGGCTCACGTATATCGTAGACTCGGGCAGCTGGGCTTCGTCTTCGGGCTTAACGGATGCGAAGGCGTTCACCTCGGCGTGGCCCTCGCCGCACCGGATGTGGTAGCCTTCGCCTATTATGCGGCCACGTCCGCTCACTATCACCGCCCCGACCATGGGGTTAGGCCTGGCTCCATGCAGTCCGCCTGCGGCTAATTGCAGGCAGCGGCGCATGTATGTTTCGTCGGTTTCAAGCTGGTTCATAGTGCAAAGTTAATTCATAAATTCATAATTCGTAATTCATAATTCCGTGTTTTGAACGCTCGTGGTTGTTAATTTACTTTAATAATCATGGCCCTTGTGAACAACGTAATCGAAAAACGCATATCTTTGCAATATCAAAATGATATCATAAAGAATACCAATTAAAATATAAGACGATTATGGAAAACCAAGAATTTGCGTTCGCAGGCAAGGTGCTCAACGGCATCGGCATGCTTATTTTCAACTTGTTAGTCTACGCGGTGAGCATCGCCCTCATAGTGCTTGCGTTCACCGTGTTCGGCGGTTGGGCCGACGATGTGGCTGCTACGGTGGGCATCGTGCTCTTCATAGTCAGCATCATCATGAGCTGCGGCTTCGTGCTCGTAGAGCCGGGCGAGGCGAGGGTGATGATGTTCTTCGGCAAATACCGTGGCACGTTCACGCGCACGGGCTACTCTTGGGTGCACCCGTTCCTCACGCCCAAGAAGCTATCGCTGCGCGCCCGCAACCTCGACGCAGAGCCGATAAAGGTGAACGACAAGACGGGCAACCCCGTAATGATAGGCATGGTGCTGGTATGGAAGCTGAAGGATACGTATAAGGCCATGTTCGAGATAGACGCGCAGACAATGGCCGAGTCGAAGGCGTCCACTGATGCGGCCGCCGCCGGGGCCAAGACTGCCAACATTATGAACGCCTTTGAGAAGTTCGTGCGCATACAGGCCGACGCCGCCCTGCGCCAGGTGGCCGGCCAGTACGCTTACGACGACGGCGAGCAGGAAGGCCACGAGCTGACCCTGCGCGACGGCAGCGACGAGATCAACAAGGAGCTTGAGGCCAAGATAGACGAGCGCTTGGCCATGGCGGGCATCGAAGTGATAGAGGCGCGCATCAACTATCTGGCCTACGCGCCCGAGATTGCGGCCGTGATGCTGCGCCGCCAGCAGGCTACGGCCATCATTGCGGCGAGGGAGAAGATAGTGGAAGGTGCCGTGTCGATGGTCAAGATGGCGCTCGACAAGCTCTCGGCCGACGACATCGTAGACCTTGACGAGGAGAAGAAGGCGGCCATGGTGAGCAATCTGCTCGTAGTGCTCTGCGGAGACGACACGGCCCAGCCCGTCATCAACACCGGCACGCTGAACCATTAATTAATGCATGATTCATAATGCATAATTCATAATCGGGCTGGGCGGCGCGCGGCGCCAAATATTCAGGTTCGCAAAAGGCTGCCTTTCGCACGGTAAGAGGCTGCCTTTTGCGGCCTGAAAGGCAACCTTTCGCAAGACCGAAGGCGGCTTTTTGCAGGGCGTGGCGCAATCTGTTGTTGGTCAATGTGTTACAGATTAATCAAAAATTAAAGACAACCATCGTATGAAATCAAGACGTATTACCGTAGCGTTCTCCTGTTCGCCCAAGCCCGTTGGCATGCAGACGGTGTGCTTGGGGTTGCTCATGCAGCCCGTGTGGATCTATAATTACGTTGCGTTCGGCACTCTTGCCCTGGCCTCGCTCGGCATCTCCGTGCTCGCCTTCATCGCCGGCGTGCTCCTGTGGTTTGTTAAGCGCACGGCCATCGAGCGCACTGTCAGGCTCGGCGGTTGGACCGAACGTCTCTACCTGAGGGGCCGTCGCCTGTTTCTCGCCGTCACGCTCGGCGCGGGTCTTGCGGTTTACTTAGTGCTGTCGGCCGTCTGCTCGGGCATATACGTTGACGAGGGCATGGCCCGCGGAGCCGCGTTCGTGCGCTATTTCATAAGTCATCTGTGGGAGCTTTTGGTGCTTTTCGAGATCGCTGTCGACCGCTTCACGGCCTTCCGCCAGTATTACCGTTCGCCCGTGGGGACGCGCCGGGTGGTCAGGCGTTTCTAAGGAAATATGCAAGTTAAAGAGATAACATGATGTTCGGAAAGAGGAAAAAACAGAAAAAGCTGGTTTGGTTCAGCTGCGACCCTAAGCTGTCGGGCCGCGTCGACGTGCTCTTCGGGGTGCCCATAGGCGTGCTGTTCACGCTGCGCTGCTTGGAGCTTGGCGAATGGACAAACTTCGGTACGATGCTTTCGTTCGTCTATCTCGCCGTAATCATCTTCGGCGGACTTTACCGTTGGCTCTTCCGCCGCGGTGCCGTTGAGCGCACGGTGGTTATCGGCGGCTTCGCCCAGAGCATGTACCGCCGCCTCGGGCGGCTTTACGTTCCCGTGGGCTTCGCGGCCTCCGTAGTGGGGTTCGCCGCTTTGGTCTTGGGCCTGTCGCTGATCACGGGCATTGAAGACGATACGTTCAGGGGCACCGTCAGCCACATCTCTGTGTCGCTGGCGTGGATGCTGTTAGTGCTGCTTTACCGCGTTGTGTCGGGCTACGTAGGCTTCTTGTAGTATGAACGCTCGCCCGTTGCCTCGCGCGATATGATAGATTGGGGTTGAATCAGGTTTTACGCAATGGAGGATATGATATGTTCGGATTGAAATACGTTAGGTTTAAGCTCGTCGAGTTCGAGTGCAGTCCCGTGCCCGAAGGCAAGATGTTCGTAGCCGTGGGGCTGTTTATAGCCGTGCTTACGGCCATGGGAGCCATCGTCAACAGCGGCATGCCGCTCTTTCTCCCCGTCACTCTCGGCTTGGTGTCGGTAGGTTGCATAGGCTTTGGAGTTTACTATTGGGCGTTCCGTTACGGTCCGGTTAAGCGCCAAGTGGTCATCGGCAACTGGTGCCACCGCCTCTACCTGCGCAACCGCTGGCTGTTCGTGGCCGTTAATATGGCCTACAGCATCGTCATTTACGTCATCGTCTCCTTTGTCTGTACGTTGATTTTTTACGGTTTCAGCGACCTGCAGTCCGCCTTCGCCGAGCAGTTCAAGAGCTGCTTCATCCTGTTGTTCTTCTTATTGATGAAGTCGTTGCATGAGTACATGGCTTACCGCGAATATTACCGCTCGGCCAAATACCGCGAGACGTTGGTTGAGGGTGAAAATGTGAAAGGGTGAACAGGTGAAGCCTGACGTGAGCCTCGTCACAGAAAACTTGTCTGCTGTATAAATGAAAAAGGAAAATAACATAAAGAGCTTCGTGCTGCGCGTGGACGCCGAGACGATGGCCGCCATAGAGAAATGGGCGGCCGACGAGTTTCGCTCCACTAACGGGCAGCTGCAATGGATAATATCCGAAGCGCTGCGCAAGAGCGGCCGCCAGCCTAAGAAACGCCGCCCTCAGCCCGACGAACGAAAGGAGGACAGCCTATGACTTACCGCGAACTGTGGCACGCTCTCGTGCCCCTTTACGGCGAGAGGGAGGCCCGCGCCGTAGCCGATTATCTGCTCGACGTGTGTTTCGGGCTGTCTAAGGCCGACGTGTTGTGCGGAGCCGTAGAGCGAATGGCTGCCGCCGACGCTGCACGCCTGCACCTCCTGTCGGCCCGTCTGCAGCAAGGCGAGCCGGTGCAGTACGTCGCAGGCCGCGCCGAGTTTTGCTCGCGGTGGTTCGACGTGCGCCCCGGCGTGCTTGTGCCGCGCCCCGAGACCGAGGAGCTTTGCGCCATGATCGTGGCCGACTTCCGGGACATGGCCGCCCCCCGCGTGCTCGACGTGGGCACGGGCAGCGGCTGCATAGCCGTCACCCTAGCTCTCGACATGCCGCAAAGCCGCGTTATCGCCTGCGACATATCGCCCTCCGCGCTCGCCGTAGCGCAGGAGAACGCCCTGCGGCTCGGCGCCCGCGTGGCCGTGGAACGTCGCGACATGCTCTGTATGGGAGACGACGTTGCCGTGTGGGA
The DNA here is from genome assembly GCA_944319945.1 of uncultured Prevotella sp. Lineage (GTDB taxonomy): Bacteria > Bacteroidota > Bacteroidia > Bacteroidales > Bacteroidaceae > Prevotella. The sequence goes on along the minus strand of CALUFN010000019.1, from coordinate 23,166 downwards.
CGTCATCGTAAGCAACCCTCCTTACATCTGCGATGCGGAGCGAAAGGATATGAGCCGCAACGTGCTCGACTACGAACCGCACTCTGCCTTGTTCGTCCCAGATGCCGACCCGCTGCGCTTTTACGCTCCGATAGCCCGCTACGCCGCCCGCGCCTTGCGCCCCGGCGGCGCGCTCTACTTCGAGCTTAACCCCCTGACCGCCGACCTTACGGCCGACATGGTGAGGCAGGCCGGCTTCACGCAGGTCGACGTTTACCGCGACATGTACGGCAAACGGCGGATGATGAAGGCCTGTAATGTAGTGCGGTTATAACCTTAATACCGCATAACCTCATAACCCTAAAACCCCATAACTCGACATTACATGAAAGAATTAACCGAAGAACAGGTGTTCCAAAAGCTCTCTGCGCTGTGCGCTTCGGCCGAACATTGCTCGTATGAGATGGCTGAGAAGATGAAGAAATGGCAGGTGGCAGACGGCGTTCAAGCGCGTGTCATGGAGCGGCTGGTGAATGATAAGTTCGTCGACGACGAGCGTTACTGCCGCTTTTTCGTGCGCGACAAGATACGTTACAACAAGTGGGGCCGCCGCAAAGTGGAGCAGGCGCTTTACATGAAGCGCATTCCCGCCGACGTGTCGGCGCGCGTGCTCGACGAGGTTGACCACGAGACGTATGTCGACATACTGCGTCCGCTGCTTCAGGCCAAGCGCAAGAGCGTCAAGGCCGGCAGCGACTACGAGCTTGAATGCAAGCTGATTAAGTTTGCATTGGGCCGCGGCTTCAGCGTGGAAGAGGCGCGGGAGGCGATGAAGTAGAGGGGTTGGGGTGGATATTTTCACGCATACGAGTGCATCCCTCCCAAGAAATAGTTTACTCCGAAGTATGTCATCAGGATGCAGATGAAGGCCAACGTCATGTAGAGATGGTAGCCCACGGGGCGGCGGAGGAAAGGCAACGAACGGTCGTGTACGGCTGCGGAGTAGACCATCAGCGTGATGAGGCCCCACGTCTCCTTAGCGTCCCAACTCCAATACGTGCCCCACGACACGTTGGCCCAGACTGCCCCGATGAACACGCCGACGGCTAAAAGCGCAAGGGCGGGATAGAGCATGAGGCGCGACAGCAGGGCCAGCGACTCCTCTTGTGCGGCTTCGCCCGGCGCGTCCTTGCCTCTTGCGAGACGCAGCAGCAGGGCCGTGAGGCCGACGATGAACGTCAGCGAGAGCAGGGCGAACGACATCATGATGACCGATACGTGTACTCCGAGCAGGGGCGACGACAGCACGGGCATGGTGTGGGTTATCCGAGGGTCCATCTGGCTGAGGTGCGACACCAAGAGGAAGAAGCCCGACATGAGCAGGCCGAACGGCACGGCTATGCGGAAACGGCGGCCCACGGCGAGCCCGAGCAGCATCACGCACCAGGCCACGGACAGCATGGTCTCGTATCCGTTGGCCATCGGCACGCGCCCGCCTACTATCCAGCGTAGGGCGAGACACGCCGTAAGGCATAGCAGCGAGAGGCCCAATACGGCCGTACCGGCGGCGTAAGCGACCTTCAGGCTGTCGGGATTATCAGGCCGTCGGCCATTACCTGCCTTATAAGTCCTGTTTGTCTTGCCGTCCTTAACCATCCTCCATACCGTGAACGCCAACAGAAGCAGCCCCGCGGCGAGGTTTGCCATGAAAAGCACGGTGGCGAATGGCACGGCGTTGTACGCCCGTTCGGCCTTAATCTGAAGCGGCGTTGGCAGCGACGTGCCGGCGTTTTTAGTCTGATATTCCAGCATTTTGTCGAATATCTTGTCAACGTTGCCGTAGCTTCCGGCCTGCACTTCCTGATAAACTAACGAGAAAACGTTTTCTATGTACTTGCGCCGTGGCCCGTCAACGAGCGTGTCCGTAATGGCGTCGGTCGGCGCATACCATGTTGTCCTGCCGCCCGATGTGAAGGGAAACACCTTTAGCGGCGTGCCACGCCGCAGGTTCATCACCATCATCAGGCGGTCATCCATGTCGGCGGCCTGCTTGTTCAGCTTGCCGCCTTGCCCCTGATAATAGTCCCTGACGTAAGGGCCGAGGATGTATCCGCCCATGTCGTGGTTGAAGAAAGTGTTCACCGAGCAGTGCCGGGGCAGCTGCCAGCGGTCGCGCAACGCGCCGTTTTTCATGCGGATAATAGGTTCGTTGCACCATTCGTCGCCATAGAATATGAAGCCCGTGAGCACCTGTTCCGCCGTGTAGTCCTCGTAGCGTGCGCTGCCGTAGAGCTTTTTGGTGAAGTCTACGGCGAACGTCTGCACCGGGCACACGCGGCCGTTATATAATATGTATAGTCGGCCGAACTTGTCGGCGGTCTCCCTCGGCAGCACGTTTGCAGCCCCTACACGGACTTGGCAGCCTATGATGATGAGCAGCACGGCCGCCGCGCGCCTAAGCATGGGGTGGCGCAGCAGGCGGCGGTAGGTGCCTTTGGGATCGACGAGTGTCCATGCGAACGAGAGGAACAGCAGCGCGTAGCCGGCGTAGGTCAGGGGTATGCCGTATGGGTCGCGGTTAAGGGCGAGCGTCGTGCCCAGTCCGTCGGGATCGTAAGAAGCCTGGTATAAGCGCACGGAGCCGTGGCGGTAGATGTTGTTCATCGACACTTCGGCCTGTGTCTCGCCACGGCTGTCGGTCACGGTGAAGCGCGACACGTAGTCGGCCTCGGTCTCCGTGCCGTCGTGGTAGCTCACGGCGAAGGTGTCGAGCCTTAGTGTGAAGGGCAGCTTAAGCTCTTTAGCGTTGCCGCGGTCGTCGGTCACGGTGTAAGTGTCTACGGACGCTCCGCAGCGCAGGTGCACCATGCCGCGCTCCGCCGTCAGCCGGGTGGCCAGCGCTCCGACGAGTATCAGCACTAACGCTGCGTGCAGGGCGAGCGCCGACTTGCGGCGCATGCGCCGCCGGACGATGTATGTCACGGCCGCCGCGGTGAGCGAAGCCCACAGCGCAGTGAACCACCACGAGCCGTAGACGGCGGCGTGGGCGAAGTCAGTGCCACGGTATTTCTCCACGAAAGTGGCCACGGCCATGCACGCCGTTACAAGTACGTAAAGCGTAAAAAGTATTTTTCTCAACATTCGCTAAATATCTTTCGTTTTCCGATATGCGGCCTTCCGCATCATAAAAGGCCGTGTTTCGCACGCTGAAAGGTTACCTTTTATGACGTAAAAGGTAACCTTTCGCAATGCTGCTGGTTATCAGGCTGTTACGAGCCTGATAATGATGGGCTTGTTAAATCGACTGGAGAAACTTCACTACGGCGTCGCGGTCTTCCTTGCTCAGGTGGTAAAACTGCTCCGCCGAAGCGTAGGCGTCGCTCTCCTTGCTGTACGCGTGCCACATTATGGCCTCGATCTCGTTGCGTGCGCGGCAGTCGTGCAGGCGGTCTTGCGCGCCCGTGTTGACCATCGACAGGCCGCGCCCCCAGAGCGGAGTGGTGCGGCACCACGAGTTGTGGATGTCGTTCTTCATGTAAAGGCGGTGCTGCACGAAGTCGGAGTATGGGTAAATCTTCTGCTTGGGATACTTCGGCAGCGGCCTTCCCTTTATTATGTCTGGTGTCCAGTAGTTGTCGTCGCCCGTGGTCCACGACGGCCTGTGGCACGTAGCGCAGCCCATTTGCATGAACAGCTCCTTGCCGCGCTGCACGTCGGGGTCGTTCAGGTTGCGTGCGCGCGGTATGGCCAGTCCTCGGTGCCACACCATGAAGGCGTAGAAGTTATCGGTCGACATCTCCGCCGAGAAGTTGTGCCACTGGTTGTCGAACTGGTCGGTCGAGGGGTCGAGCAGATTTCTTACGGCGTCGGCTATTCCCTCATTGGTGCCGTCGGCAAAGTAAGGCGACGTAGGGTCTTTCCTTATCGCCTCGATAACCTGCTCGTTCCTTGCCATCGCCTCGGCCCATGCCGTGGTGGTGTAGAGTTTCGGGCGGTCGGGACGCGACACGTTGGGAATGTTCCACATGGCGTTGGCTCCGGCTCCGTCTTGCAGCGATGCGCGCGTCAGTGCATACGTGTATCGCTTTATCATGCCGTCGACGGGCGTGCCGTCGGCCAGTGCTCCCGGCGCGGTCCATGTGGTGTAGTAGGCCGATGCCGCCCAATCGCCTGCCGCCTTGTCCCACATCGCCGGGTTGAGGTCGGCCCCTGCCGCCGCCTCGAGCGCATACTGCGCCTTCAGCGAGTCCTCGGGTATGGCGTCGATTAGTCCGGTTCCGATGATTCCGATTGTCGACTCAAGGCGCACTTCGATGTCCGTAGGCTGCGGATAGGTGTTGAACGCCGTTGTCGGGATGCTGATTTCGGGATATATCAGCTCGTACTTCTCGCCGTCGGGAAACTGCAGCGGCAGTCCGCTCTCCATCGCCGTGACGGTGTGCCAGCTCATGTTTATCATGTCTTCGTCCACCGGCGGCAGGAACGGCGACACGGCCTGCGTCTGCGGCATGCCCGTCACCTCGCTGACGAACGGGCCGTCGTTGCTGCCCGGAGAGTCGGGGTGATAGATCACGAGCAGGTATCCGTTGCCGAAGGTCGATGCCCGGTAGCTGTCCTGCCGCTTGCCGTGGCCGTAACCCGGGTGGCAGTCTATGCACGAAGTTCGCACCGACGCCGGTCCGAGGCCGTTGAACGGCGGCGTGCTTAGCGTCACGTTGCGCTCGAAGAACATCTCTCCGAGGTTGAACTCGTCCATGAGTCCCATGTTCGTTACCGCCGGAGTCTCGTCTTCGTAGCATCCTGCGGTGATGTTCTCGGTAGTCCCGAGCTTGCCGCCGGGATACCATTCGTCGGCCGAGAAGTTGCCCACGGCCTTGCCTACGTATGTGTAATCGTCGTCACGGATTACTTCCCCGCCGCCCGTAATGTCGTCGTCCGAGCAGGCGGCCGCCGCAAGGCAGAGGCATCCCGCTGCGGCGTAAATCGTTGTTTTCTTAAGTATTTTCATGATGTTTGCTTTTGTTTGGGGTTATACGGTTTTGGGGTTTGCGGTTATAAGGTTGCAGGTTATGCGGTCTTTTTCTGCCGCGCGGTTGGTAATGACCGCACGACCTTAAGACCGTATAACCTTAAAACCGTATATACTTATTAATTTTTAGTGATCCAGTCGTCGGCTTCCGCAAGTGCTTCGTTGAGCGAGTTGATGGCGTTCATTGCGTTCTCCACGTTCTTAAGCTCGGCGTCGGTGCCGCCGTATGCTATCTCTACGAATGCGCGTCCTTGCAGGCAGACGTCAAGCGCGGCGAAAGATGCGTCGAGACCGCTCTGTATGCTCGCTGCCAAATCGGGGTTGTGCTTGTTCAGGTAAGCCATTATCGAACTGCCGTCGTAGGTCGCTGCGTCGATATTGCCGTACAAGGCGTTCTTTATGCTGACGATGTTGTCGTAGAAGTCTTGGAACGACTTGTGGCTGTAAGGCGACTCGATGTAGTCTGGGCTGTCGGGCTCTTCGCCTCCGGTCACGGCGTTGCCCGTGGCGCAGCGCCATACCTGGCCCATCTTCTGGTCGGCCACTTCCTGCGCGATGTTCATGCATCCGGCGTTGATTATCGTCGAAACGGCGTTGCGCCTCGACGTGTAGGGCATTCCGCTGGCCGGGTTGGTCAGTGCGTAACCCGTGTAATAGCCGTTGTTGTCGGTAAGAGTCCATCCTCGGGCGGCCACCCGGTCGCGGCGCGCTTGCGGCGCGTCTTCGTTCCATGCCACCTGGAGCCAGTAGCAATGGTCGCGCAAGTCGCCTGCCACGGCCAGCGCGAAGTCAAGCTCGAGGGCGCCGTCTACGCCCGTGCCGGCAAACTCGGATGCCGTCTCTTCTCCCTCGAAGTCGGCCACGGTGCGGTTGGCACCGTCGCGGAAGAGCACGAACTCAAGTCCGTGGAAGCCTAACCATGAGTCCTCGTTGTTGTTGCTGCTTACGGCTTCGATGGCTTCCTCTACGTCGAATCCCGGGGCGAAGATGGATGAACGGTTGTCCCTGAGGAACGTGGCGAGCCCGTTACGGCTCAGCGGCCATGTGTCGATGTGCGGGTCTATGCCCCAGTTTTCGGCCGGGCCGTAGAGCCATGCCTCGCTCTTCTCCCACCAGGCGCGTGCTTCGAGGAACGTTTTGCATACGTCGTCGATTTGGCTTTGTGTGAGCGTTCCTGCCGCAAGACCGTTTCGCATTGCCTCGATCTTGCCGTAGAGCGACTCGGTTGCGCCGGCGAGTTGGTCGTAAGTGGGGTAAACCACGTCGTTTACGTACTTCTCGGAGAGGCTTTTCATCTCCTCTTGCTTCAGGTCTTCAATCTCTTGTGCTTCGCCGCCGTCGTTGTCGTCGTCGGTGCACGAGGTGATGCCTGCCGTCATCATCATGGCCAAAGCCACGACGTAGGCGTAGTGAAATAACTTTTTCATCTTTTTCATTTGTTTTTATTTGAGTGTTGTTGATCGCTTTGGTTTACAGGAAAAAGCCCTGGTAGGCCACGCCGACGGATATCGAAGGCTCGTCGTTGTAGGGCGTGCCGTCGGTCAGGGTCTTGTTGAAATAGCGGTGGGAGTACTCTCCTTTCACTACGATACCGGGCACAGGCATGTAGTTGAGGCCAACGGCGAAGCGGTTGCGGGCCGTGTAATTGAAGCTGTGCGACTGCGACTTGGCCGGTATGTACGAGTCGTAATACTCGTAGCGGCCGAAGAGGTAGAGCTTCTGCCGCGTGCGCAGCTTGTCTATTTGCGAGAAGATGTCGTAGCCGGCTTCTATCCCTGCGGCCACGGCGTTTTTGCCTACGTCGCTCTTGCTGACGGGCGAGCTGCCTCCGCTCGAGTTCTGTTTTAGGCTGCTTATCTTGGCGGCGTCGGCCAAATAGCCGTAGTCTACGCTGCCGCGGATGATCCAGTTGAATCGGTCGAACGTGAAGTCGAGCGCGCCGACGTAGACGTCGCCTTTTACGTTCTTGTTCGCCTGTCCGTCGCCTTCCATGTCGTGGGGAAACGTGTTGTGGAAAGAGCGGCCGTAATATCCGCTCAGACCTACGCGCAGTCCGGGCACTGTGTAGTTGTCAAGGCGTGCGGCGAAACCGTACTTGTTGGCCACTTTGAACTCGAAGGGCGAGCCCGCGCCACCCTGTATCCAGTTGTCGCGGTTGAAGAGCATGGCGTCGAGCCCGGCCAGCAGCTGCACTTCGTAGCGGAAGTCGCCCGAGCGGCCCCAAAAACTCACGCCCGTGTCGTGCCACGTGCTGGGCAGTATGGTGCCCTCGCCCTCGGGGCGGTACACCGTGAAGTAGTTGAGCGGCTCATGGTGGGCGTTGGTCAGGCCTACGGGCACCACGATGTGGCCGATGCGGAGGTTGGCCCACGGGGCGAACGACTTCTGTATCCAGAACTGTTCAAGCTCCACTTCGCCGCCCTTCTCGGTCTCGGCTTCCCATTCGCCGCCCTCTTCCCATTCCTTTTCAACGGCTCCGCCGGCACCGCCGTGCTCGAATTCTATCTCGCTCGACATCGACCACCCCTTGCCGAAATCGTAGCTGATGTATATCACGGCGTGGGGTACGTCGAAGCGTCCGTGCCCAGGGTCGTCCTTGTACGTGGACGGATTGCGGTAACGGTAAACGTTGTCGCTGTAGAAGTTGCGCGTCAGCGCCACCTCGCCGTAGCCTCCTATGCTGAGGCGGTTGCCTTTGGCGTGCTGGTAAACGCTGTCGGCCGCCGACGTCTGCGCTTGCGCATCGGCGGCCGTAAGGCAAAGAGCCGCCGCGCAGGCTGATAGTGCAGTAGTTAGTTTGTTCATCGTCTTAATGAGTATTTACGTTGTTTATCCGATGCAAAAGTACGGTAAATTAAAAATGTTAGCAATACTTAAAAATCGGTAAAAACGCTCGTCGTCCGCGTGCCTGAAGCCTAATCATAAATGGGGATGCCGCCGCAGGCAGACCGGACAGCGGCCGTTAAAATGCAGATTTGCGGCGTTTACGCGCCTGAAAAGCTCGTCGCCGTACCCACATCGAGGTATTTCGGGGCATCATCATTTGTTGTTATGCCGGGCTTGATTGCGGCAGTAATATAATTAAGGAGTAGTGGAAAGAAATGCGAAAGGCGACCTTTCGGTCTGCAAAAGGTTACCTTTCAGGCTCTAAAAGGCAACCTTTCGCACTCTAAAAGACGGCCTTTCGCAACGCATTGAGCGTCAATGTGTTACGTAGGCAGTCTGCGCCCGGTGCGTAAGGGCATAAAAAATGCGCCGCAACTCTTCACGAGCTGCGACGCACCAAAATATGTTTAACTAAAAAACCTTTTTCGAATCAAAAGACAGCCTCACGGCTCCCTTTGTCATCCTAAATAATCATGAAAACTTTACCTTAAACTAATACTATTTACTAACCTAAACAATTTATTAACCTTTTGACGATGCAAAGATACAACGAAAATGCGGCTGTGTCAATACTTTCAGGTGTGTTTTTGTCATCTTAACGGCTTTTCTTGATACAAATCAATAATTTGTGTGCGCAAACAGTAATTAAAATGCCTTTTAATTTGGAAAAATGCGCAATTTGTCTTACTTTTGTGTTCACTTTAATCAAAACGTTACCGACGATGCGTGTGCTGATTGTAAATACGAGCGAGAATGCCGGCGGGGCGGCCGTGGCCGCCAACCGCATAATGGAAGCACTTAACAATAACGGCGTGAAGGCCAAGATGATGGTGCGCGACAAGACGACCGACGACATCACCGTAGTAAGTGTGGGCGGCGGACTGCGCGGCCGGATGCCCTTCCTGTGGGAACGCTGGTGCATATTCTGCCATGCGGGATTCTCACGCCGACACCTCTTTGATATTGACATTGCCAACGCCGGCATCGACATTACGCGGACGCGCGAGTTCGAGGAGGCCGACGTGATACACCTTAACTGGATAAACCAGGGCATGCTGTCGCTGAAGTGCATCGGCCGGATACTCGACTCGGGCAAGCCCGTAGTATGGACCATGCACGACATGTGGCCCGCCACGGCCGTGTGCCACCTTACCTTCGGCTGCCGTAAATACGCCGACGAGGGCTGCTCGCGCTGTCCCCTGCTGCCGCGTGCGGGCCTGCTCGGCGACTTGGCCAAGCGCGTGTGGAAGCGTAAGGCGCGCGTGCTGGGCAAGCGCAACGGCGTGTTCTTCGTAACGTGCAGCCACTGGCTGCAGGGCGAGGCCAAGCGCAGCAAGCTGCTCGAGGGGCGCCAAGTGACGAGCATCCCCAACCCGATAGACGTGCGCACGTTCGCACCCGGCAACAAGGCCGAGGCCCGCCGGCAGCTCGGTCTGCCCGAGGAGCGGCGGCTCATGCTGTTCGTGGCCCAGCGGGTGTCTAACGTTAACAAGGGCGCGGCCTATCTGATAGAGGCGTGCCGTGCGCTCGTGAAGTCGCATCCCGACATGGCCTCTAACCTCGGCGTGGTGACTCTCGGCGGCAGCGGCGACGAGCTTGCCTCGGCGTTCGACGTGCCCGTGTATCCGCTCGGCTACATTACGGATACGCACAAGATAGTGGCCGCCTACCGCGCGGCCGACGTTTTCGTCATGCCTTCGCTGTCTGAAAACCTCCCGAACACCATCATGGAGGCCATGGCTTGCGGCGTGCCGTGCGTAGGTTTCAACGTGGGCGGCATACCCGAGATGATTGACCACATGAAAAACGGCTACGTGGCGCAGTATAAGAACGCCGCAGACCTGGCTGAGGGGATACGCTGGACGCTCGCCGAGGCCGACCGCGAGGCTCTTGCCTGCGCCGCCGTGGGCAAGGTGGCACGGACTTACTCGCAGCAGAGCGTAGCCCTTAAGTATATAGAAGTGTACAACCAGGCCCTTGCCTACAAGCATTACAGGCTATGATAAAGTTTACGATCGTAACCATTACGTACAACGCTGCTGCCGTGTTCGCACGCACCGCCGAGAGCGTTCTCCGCCAGGATTACCGATGCATGGAGCATCTCATCGTCGACGGAGCGTCGACCGACGGCACCAAAGACTTGGCTCTCGACTACAAACGCAGGTCTGACGCGATGGGCAACGGCCACGAAGTGAGGATAGTTTCAGAACCCGACAAGGGCCTTTACGACGCCATGAACAAGGGGTTGCGCATGGCCTCGGGCGACTATGTGTGCTTTATGAACGCCGGAGACTTCTTCCCCGACGGCTCTACGGTCTCGCTGATATGCGCCAAAGCCGGCCTTGACGGCATGCAGGAGCGTGACTGCCGGCTGCCCGCCGTGCTCTACGGCGACACCGACTGGGTGGACAACGACGGCAACTACGTAAGCCGCCGCCGCCTCACTCCGCCCGAACGGCTCACTTGGCGCTCGTTCCGCCACGGCATGCTGGTGTGCCATCAGGCCTTCTACGCACGCACCGACATAGCCCGCCGCACGCCTTACGACCTGCGTTACCGCCACTCGGCCGACGTGGATTGGTGCATACGCGTGATGAAGGAGGCCGAGCGCATGGGGCTTCCGCTTGTCAACGTTCATGCCACCATTGCCGACTATCAGCGCGAGGGGCAGTCTACCAAGTACCATAGGGCTTCGTTGCTCGAGCGTTTCGACGTGATGCGCCGTCATTACGGCCTGCTGACGACGCTGGCGATGCACGCCTGGTTCGTGGTAAGGGCCGTGGTGAAGTAGTGCGGCGGATAGCTTGTTTTTTGCCGTTTAGGCTCGTAAAAAACGATTATTTAGGCTTTAATAACTAAAATGTTTACATCTTTTCGGCCGCCTTTGCCTATATTTGCAGATGTAACCAACTACGGATTAACCAAAAATAACAGAGATGAAGAAGATCATTATCAGTGCGTTCCTGCTCGGAGCAGTGAGCCTCGGCTCGATGGCTTTCATCCAGCAGGGCAGCGACGAGCCGCCCGTGCGCCGCACGGAGGCAAGGCACGGTCACCACGATTGCCGCGAATATCGTGACGACTGTCCGCGTTACCAGCACCGAGGAGGGTGCTGCGGACAGCAGCAACGCCGCGAATGCCGCCGCAACCAAGAGTGTTGCAGTGCCGATTACGATTGCGGAGCGTGTCGTTACGACCATTGCACGGTTGACGGATGCCACGAGAACGGCAGGCTGTGCGAGCAATGTGCCGAGTGGAACGACCGCCACCGCCGCGACGATGTGTACCGCCGCAGGTAATCATTACGTTCTAATGACGGGTCGGACGCAGGCTGTTGGCATGACGCCAAGCACCCCGCCGACGTGGAAACGGTAAAAAATCAGACGGCTGCCAGCTCACGCTGACAGCCGTCTTTGCAATCTATCTTAGACTTTAACAATTATGAGTATCTTAATATCTGCCCCGGACGGATGCGCTGGCGCTTGCTTATGTGGTTGAGCTTGCACAGCTGCGATACCGTAGTGCCGCGCTTCTTGGCTATCGAACTTAAGGTCTCGCCGCGCTTTACCTTGTGGTAGCGTATGTCTGAAGCTGCTGCCGAGGTCTTCTTGCCTGACTTGCTTGCGCTTGCCTCGTCTGCTTCAGTGTCGTCGCCTCCGGCCGATTTGCCTCTCGCCTTGTTCGCAAGGAGCGACTCTTTCTCGTATGTGTCGCGGTGGAACATGTACGTATCGCCCGTCACGTCTTGGTTCCTGAAGTCGAACATCAGTGCCGGATTGAGCGCAACGCCGCAAAGACGCGTCTCGAAATGCAGGTGCGAACCGGTGCTTCGGCCTGTGTTGCCGCCGAGACCTATCGGGTCTCCGGCCTTGACTACTTGGTTTTCCTTCACCAAGTGTTTAGACATGTGGCCGTAAATGGTCTCCAGTCCGTTATAGTGACGTATCACTGCATAGTTTCCGTAGCCTCCCGCTTCGTATTTGACGATACGCACCTTGCCGCTGAAAGCTGCGCGTATGGTGTCGCCGATGTACACTTTCACGTCGATGCCCTTGTGCATTCGTCCCCAGCGGCGGCCGAAGTTGGAGGTTATCACCTTGCTCGTCGTGGGCATGCAGAAGTGTTTCAGGTTGATTAAGAATGAGTCGGGAAGTTCGGTGGCGCGGTGTGCGTACTTGTTGCTCCACTCCTTATAAAGTTGGGCCGAGGGCGAACCCATCTGTTCCTTGTTGATTAAATCACGCAGCGCAAGGGTGTCCACTGCTTTCATCTTCTTGTCTATCGGGGCCTGTCTTGCCAGCAGGTCTTGCGCCGAAGCCGACGCTGCCGTCAATGCAAGGAATGCCGTTATTGCGAATGTCTTTATTTTTCTTGTCAGGTGCATACTTTAATTGTTCTTGATTAAGATAACAGTGCGGGTAGATGCCGCAAGCGATAGTCGGAAAGTTTTCTAAAGGATAAACTCCCGTCTTTCATAAAAACGTTGCAAAGATAATAAAAATCTTTCAATGTTGTTTTACACTTTAACAACTTTATTGACCTTTTAACAATGTGCATACGGCGTTTTGCGTTGTGTGTCAGGCCTTTTCCGCCTTGTCTTTACGGTGTGCCTGATAGCGTAACTGACGTTTTTTCTTGTAGTCGTATTTTAACAGATGTTTACGCGTTTTCACCCAGTTGAAGGTGAGAACGAACCTCAACCATTTAATCACTGGCAGTCTTCGTGAGGCGTAGAGAGCCTTGTCGGCGTAGACGAAGTAGAGATCTGCAAGGGTGTCGAAGGCCGAGAAGTCGCGCGGCGCGGCCTTGTAGAGCCACTCTTCGGCCATGAAGCGGTTGTCGGCGAGCCCTTTCTCGGGGAAGCGCGGCAGCTTGCGCACGTAGTCTGAGCTTGCCCACCAGAAGTTGCCGGCGTACATGTAGTATGGCTTGGGGTAGGGCGGCAGTCGGTAACAGCCGTATGTGTCGTATCCGTCGGCCAGCGTGTTGACGGCCACCTGCCATTTGTCGAAGATGAAATATTCCATCATGCGGCGCCAGGCGTCTACGTTGCGGCGCAGCTTCATGAAGTTCCTATCGGTGGCTTCGCCGGCATAATAGGATATGCCTTTCGTGTGGAAGTAGTACAGCAGGCAGTCTTCGCCGCACGCTTTGGCGCGTAGGAACTCGAGGGCGGGATACTCAAACCGTGTGGGGTCGGTGCTTACCGACACTATCGTGGTCTTCTCTCCGCCGATGATGTTGCGTAGTTCGTCGGCGTCGCTGCGCTTGGCGGCTATGCAGCTCACGTATAGCCGGGTGGTGGCGGCGTAGAGTCCGCTGCGCTTCAGGCTGCCTATCTGGTCGGCCACGAGCTCGCGCCAGCCCTTGTCGCAGTACACGTGGTACACGCCGTAGACGGGCCTGGGGGCCGCCGGGGCGTGGTCCCATGCCGAGAGGTCGTGCCGTTGTACGGCTCTGAACACTGTGTTGTAAGCCGTTGCGGCCGCTTCTGATATGATGTTTCGCATTTTCCTTAGTAGTTATACAGGGCTTCGTATGCCTCTTGCATGCGCCTGATGCCGAACCGCATGCGTGCGAATGCCGTGGCCTTTTGGCTCAGCGGCGAGCCGTTCGCACGCTGGCCGAGGTTTCTGAAGACGGCTGCGTACTGGTTTACGTCGTTGTTAGTTACGCAGAGCGGCCAGTTGTCTGGCAGGGTGTCGCGCAGTCCGGGACAGCTGTTGGCTATCACTGGCAGACCGGCGAGGCTGGCTTCGATCGACATTATGCTAAGGCCCTCGAACTCAGACGGCATTAGCAGGTAGTCGAACGACGAGAGATAGGCCGCTATGCCGTGTACGGGCGGCGAGAGCGTAACCGAGGGCAGCCCCCCGAGCTCGCGCTCGATATCGGGGCGCAAGCTGCCGTCGCCTATTATGTGGAAGTGGAACCGCTCCTCGCCCTGCAGCCTTTTCACTATGGCTATGAGCGTAGCGATGCCTTTCTGCGGCTCGAACCGCCCTGCGAACAGTATGTTGGCCTTGCTTCTCACGAGCCGTTCGTAGGGTTTTTGCGCCGTCTCTTCCACGCCGTTGTATATTATCTGCGGACGCTGCCCGTACTCTTTCTCGTAATTGTCACGCACGGATACGGATATGGCTACGTTGGCGCCGCGGCGTATGAAGAAGCGTTCGGCACGGCGGCCCGTGCCCTTCAAGCCGGTCCAAAGGCGTGTGTTGTGTATCGTCCTGACCACCTTGCAGCCCACGAGCAGGCGCGGAAAGAGAGTGAAAAACCAGCTTACGGCCAAGTCGGGCATCTCAGTGTGGCAGTGGACTACGGCCGGACGGTGCCTGAGGAACAGCGGAAGGAACCACAACGGGAACAACACGGCGGCCAACCGCTCGAATACGTAATGGAAACGCACGTCGGGCATGTGGGCGCGGTGGTAGCGTATGCCTGCGCTGCGAAGCTCGCTGACGAACACGCGCGTGAACGGCGAGCGGGCGCGCACCAGCTCGACAACGTGGTATTCGAAGCCTTCGGTGCGCGACTTGGCTATATTGACGGCCACGCGCTCGGCTCCGCCTACGTCGAAATGGGATATTATGTGAAAAACCTTTTTCATATACGACGTATGCAAAGTTAACAATATTTGCGTCAAATAGCAAGAGGTGAAACACTTTTAAGGCATATTTTAATAGTAGTTAAGGCGGATGCGGCGGTTAAGGTCGGGCGGCATGTTTTACAAGAGACAACCTTTTAGGATGCAAAAGGTTGTCTTTCACAAGATAAAAGGTTACCTTTCGCATTCCGAAAGGTAACCTTTTGCAATACTTTGAGCATCAGCTTGTTACGGCTGCAGCCGCTAAATGCCGGCCGGGAAGGACGTTTCGGGCTCGCGCCTGGCCGAGAACGCGGCCGTAAACTTCGCCTCGAAGCCCTTGTAGGCCTCGCCCCTGAACGCTCTTGCGCCCGTGGGGCACACCACCACGCATCGTCCGCAGGCCATGCACTTGCCGGCGTCAGTGGCGCACGGGTTGTCCTGCGGTATCGCGCCGGCAGGGCATTGTGAGGCGCACGCCAGGCAGCCGTTGCAGAGCGAAGCGTCGCCCGTGGGGCAGAACGTCGACGCGCCGCCCTGCTTGTACGGGCGGTTGCCCTTCACGGCGAGGCGCGGCAGTGCCGTGAAGTCGGCCGTGCGGCTTATCAGGCCTGCGCATTCCGAGCCGAAGGCGGCAGCCTTCGCCATGTCGTCGGCATCGGGGCGGCCGGCCGCAACCTTAGGGAATATGCAGTGGCGGCCGATGAAGGCTCCCGCCGCCACGGCCTTGCAGCCCTGCCGCTCCACTACGTCTTGCAGCTCAGCGAGAGCGTCGTCGTAGTCGCGGTTGCCGTAGACGCACACCAATACGGCCGGAGCGCCGCAGCCCTTAAGCCCCTTGAGCGCCTCGGCCGCAGGCCGGGGTATACGCCCGGCGTAGACCGGCACGCCCGATACGAGCACCGAACCGGGCCCGAGCGTGAGGCTTCCGCCGTCGAGCAGTCCGCAGGTGACGTCGTGTTCGGTGACCGGGGCGCCAATAGCGCGCCCTATCTCGCGTACTATCTTGCGCGTGGTGAACGTCGCGCTGAAGTAAACCAAATGTACGTTGGCTATTTCCATAATATTCAGGTTTTTACGTTTTGGTTGAAATTTACTTGTTCGTGCTGCAAATTTACCAATCTTCCGGCAAGACGGGCAACAAACATGCGTAAAACAGTAAAATGTATTCAAACATACCTTATATATATACCCGCCATGCCGTTGACATTGGTTAATTTTGCACGCAGTAACGACTAAAGCGACTAAGAATATGACATTAGACGATTTTTTGCAAATGGTAAAAGCGCGCCGGCCGCTCGACACGCCCGACGTATACCGCTTCATGGACGAGATGAGCGACGAGGCTCGCCGGCTGACCTTCGCCCTCAACTCCTCTTACCACAGCCAGGATGAAATCAACGAGCTGCTCGGCAGGCTGTTCGGCCGGCCCGTCGGCAAGGGCTTCAAGATGTTTCCGCCCTTTTATACCGACTTCGGTAAGAACACGCACATCGGCGACAACGTGTTCATCAACGACTGTTGCCACTTTCAAGACCACGGCGGCGTGTACATAGGCGACTGCTGCCAGATAGGCCACAGCGTGGTGATGGCCACCCTCAACCACGGTCTGAAGGCCGATGAGCGGCGCACGATGGCCCCGGCTCCCATCGTCTTGGGCCGTAACGTGTGGGTAGGCTCCAACGCTACGATACTGCAGGGCGTCACCGTAGGCGACAACGCCGTGATAGCCGCAGGCGCAGTGGTGACGCGCGACGTGCCGGCAGACACCGTCGTGGCAGGCGTGCCGGCCCGCGCGGTGAGGCATATTTAGGTAAGATGATAGTGTTTCAGGGTCTCCCCTCGAAGGCCGAAGGCTGCCTTCAGGGGAGTTTTTTGTCATCGCATGCACGATGTTGGCCGTTTTTCCTCCTAATATCCATACCTTATTTATATATATTAAATGCATGCTTTTTCTTGTATCGTATAACGCATTGATACCCAATGTGTTACAAATGGCCGCCTTTTAGCGTGCGAAAGGTAACCTTTTACAACGCGAAAGGTAACCTTTTAGACGATGAAAGGTTACCTCTGCAAAGCCGCTACATGTCTCTGCGGATGAGATGGATGAGTGTTTCTTTTGTTAAATATCTATAAATATTTGTTGTCTTGCTGCCTCGTGCAGGGCGGGATATAATAAAAATGTGTACCTTTGCACGCCGATTATTATCGGGGGAGCACTTAGAACCCCCGGAACGGAGTGTTAATAGTCGTACTTTTGGCCGAGTGCGACGGTTAGTGAATCGCCGTTCACAAGAGAATTAAAAACGTTTTTTAGTAGTAATTTTAAATTAGAAATGAACACTTTAAGTTACAAGACTATTTCCGCCAACAAGGAAACGGTGAATAAGGAGTGGGTCGTAATCGACGCATCAGACCAGGTTGTAGGCCGTCTCTGCTCTAAGGTAGCCAAGCTCCTGCGCGGAAAGTACAAACCAAACTTCACCCCGCACGTAGACTGCGGTGACAACGTAATCCTCATCAACGCCGCTAAGGTCGTGTTCTCAGGCAAGAAGGAGACCGACAAAGTGTACACCCGCTACACCGGATATCCCGGCGGCCAGCGCTTCAACACACCTGCCGAGCTGCGCAAGCATAAGTACGGAGCCGACAGGATAATCCGCCACGCCGTTAAAGGCATGCTGCCCAAAGGTCCGCTCGGACGCAGCCTGATGGACAACCTCTACATCTTCGACGGCACTGAGCACAACATGCAGGCTCAGAAACCGAAGGCAATAGATATTAACCAGTACAAATAATTGAAGCGACAATGGAACAAATCAATGCAATAGGCCGTCGCAAGAGTGCTGTGGCACGTGTTTATCTCACTGAAGGCACCGGCAAAATAACGATTAACAAGAAAGACATAACGACATACTTCCCCTCTGCTATCCTGCAGTACGTAGTAAAGCAGCCCCTGCAGCTGCTCGACGTGGCCGAGAAATACGACATCAAGGCCAACCTCGACGGCGGCGGCTTTACCGGCCAGAGTCAGGCCCTGCGCCTCGCGATAGCACGCGCGCTCGTTAAGATAAACGCCGAGGATAAGAAGAACTTGAAAGACCACGGATTCCTGACTCGCGACGCACGCGTCGTAGAGCGCAAGAAGCCGGGACGCCCGAAGGCACGCAAGCGCTTCCAGTTCAGCAAGCGTTAATGTTTGGCCTGCCGCACTCCTATTGGGAGGGGCAAGCCTCGCGTTTAGCATCCAAATCGACAAGACCCGCCCGGACGGCTATAATCGGAATGCCCGAGGCGGCATGACGCCCGCTGACGGGCAAGCCCGGATACGGTTACCTGCCGGTTGGTTCTAACAAAACTAAAAGGAAAGTAAACAACAACAATTAAAAAAAGAACAAAATGTCAAGAACTAACTTTGATATGTTACTCCAGGCCGGATGCCACTTCGGCCACCTCAAGCGTAAATGGAATCCCGCCATGGCTCCCTACATCTTCATGGAGCGCAACGGCATCCACATCATCGACCTCAACAAGACGGTCGCAAAGATAGACGAAGCTGCCGACGCACTGAAGCAAATAGCCAAGTCGGGCAAGAAGATTCTGTTCGTTTCTACTAAAAAACAGGCCAAAGACATCGTTGCCGAAAAAGCAGCTTCGGTCAACATGCCTTACGTAATAGAGCGCTGGCCGGGCGGCATGCTCACCAACTTCCCCACCATCCGCAAGGCCGTGAAGAAGATGGCTACCATCGACAAGCTGATGAACGACGGCACATACTCTAACCTCTCGAAGCGCGAGCTGCTCCAGATTACGCGTCAGCGCGCCAAGCTCGAGAAGAACCTCGGCTCAATAGCCGACCTTACCCGCCTGCCGTCGGCCCTCTTCGTGATAGACATCATGAAGGAAGCTATCGCCGTGAAAGAGGCTAAGCGTCTTGGAATACCCGTGTTCGCAATCGTCGACACCAACTCTAATCCGCGCGACATAGACTTCGTAATCCCCGCTAACGACGACGCAAAGGACAGCGTAGAGGTTATCCTCAACGCTTGCTGCGCAGCCATTGCAGAGGGTCTTGAGGAGCGCAAGATAGAGAAGGCCGACGAGAAGGCAGCCAAAGAGCAGGCCGAGGCCGACGCGGTAGAGGACAAGCCGAAGCGCGCACGCAAGGCACGCAAGGACGCTCCCGCTAAGGACGAGGAAGCTCCTAAGGCCGAGGAGGCAGCAGAAGAGGCTCCCGAAAAAGCATGATTTTTCATTTGACAAACAATTAATACATTAGAGAAAACAATTATGGCTGTATCAATAGCTGACATACAGAAAATCCGCAAGATGACCGGCGCCGGCCTTGCGGACTGCAAGAAGGCTCTCACCGAGAGCAACGGCGACTTTGACAAGGCTATCGAAATCATCCGCGAGAAGGGCCAGGCCATCGCTGCAAAGCGTAGCGACCGTGAGACTTCTAACGGATGCGTGCTCGTCAAGGCTGCCGACGGCTTCGCCGCAATGATCGCATTGAAGTGCGAGACCGACTTCGTTGCCAACGGTAAGGACTTCATCGCCCTGACGCAGGGCATCCTCGATGCCGCCGTTGCAGCAAAGGCCAAGACCATTGAAGAGGTTAAGGCCCTGCCATTGAACGGCAGCACGGTGCAAGACGAGGTCGTAGCGCGCTCGGGTATCACCGGCGAGAAGACCGAACTTGACGGCTACCTCTACCTCGAGGGCGACAATGTTTCGGTTTACGACCACATGAATAAGCACATACTCTGCACTATGGTCCAGACCAACAAGCCCGCCGAAGAGCAGGCTCACGCCGTAGCAATGCAGGTTGCCGCCATGAATCCCGTGGCTCTCGACGAGGCCAGCGTTCCCCAGGAGGTTAAGGATTCAGAGTTGAAGGTGGCCATCGAGAAGACTAAGGAGGAGCAGGTTAACAAGGCCGTTGAGGCTGCGTTGAAGAAGGCCGGCTTCAATCTCTACATCGCAGAGAACGAGGAGCACATCAACGAAGGCATCATGAAGGGCAACATCACCGAGGCTCAGGCCGAGGAGATACGCAAGATCAAGAAGGAGACCGCCGAGCAGAAGGCTGCCAATCTGCCTGAGCAGATGATACAGAACATCGCTAAGGGCCGTATGGCTAAGTTCTTCAAGGATTCTTGCCTGCTCAACCAAGAGTTCATCCAGGACTCTAAGATGAGCGTGTCGCAGTATCTGCAGAGTGCCGACAAGGACCTTACGGTGGTAGCGTTCAAGCGCTTCACCCTGCGTGCCGACTAATTTATGACGGCTGATTAGGAAAAGCAAACAACAGATAATAAAAATTTTTCATGGTATTATGAGCGCTTGTCCGTGAGGATAGGCGCTTTTTTATTTCCTTACCGGCCGTAGGGCGTTTCCTGAAAGGTTGCCTTTCGCATCCTAAAAGGTTACCTTTCGCGCGCTAAAAGGCCGCCTCTTGCACTGCAAAAGGCGGCCTTTTATAATGATGCTGATTATCAATGCGTTACGCGTCGTTTGATAAGGCGGTAGTTATTGATGGTGTGGTGCGTCCTGTGGGGCTTACTTCACCATTACCTTAACGGTAGAGCCGTCGGACGTCCTGATGATGTTCAGACCCTTAACGGGTGTCGCCGTGCGTGTGCCGTCAATGGTGTAGCGTGCCGTCTCGGCATTGTCGTTTGTGCCGGCAGTAGCGTTGCTGATGCCCGTAGTTACGTCGCCGAGGTCAATTATGAAGCTCTTATAGTTGCCGTCGGTACCCGAGGCGTAGCCTGCTATGTAGCGGCCGTCGGGCGTGATGTCGGTCAGCGTCGGGTAGCCGCCGTCGGCGTATTCGGCCAGCTGTGTCAGTTCGGGATACTTGTCAGACAGAATGTAGGGACTTTCGCCGTTGTTATCCCACACTGCAGCTGCCTGCTGCTGGAACATTCCCGTACCCGTGAACATGAGGCAGGCCATCTTTCCGTCGTCGGCAATGGCTGACGACTCGAACACTGTGCCGGCTTCGATGCCGTCAGAGCCGTCAGGCTCGTACACGTCGAGCTTGCGGTTCGCGATGTCGTAACGCGCTATGTTCTGCCCGGTCATGGTTACCAGCGTTATCGAGGCGTACTTACCGTTTGCGCTTAGGCCCATGGGGCGCACGTAGATGTATGGTTTCGACGCGTCTGAACCGTCTGCGCTGAAGTAGTCCTGATAGAAAAGGTCGCACTTGAACGTGCCGTCGTCTTGTAATATCCATGCCACTGCGCACGGCGTATAGTTCTGGTTGTTGACCACTCCGAGTATTACTGACGCGTCAGCGCTTACGAACTGCGCCTCGGAGCCCATCACCGGGCCTCCCACTTCTTCTTCCGTAGGCTCGGGCAGGTCGGTTACCTTGCCGTTTTTCCAAATGCACGCGTGCGTCATGAAGTCGGTCTCGTTGGCGTAGTAGCCAACTGTGGCGGCAGCGTCGGCCGTCATGTCCTTAGCCGAAGCCGTGCATCCTTCAGGTACGTCGAGCCTTGTCATCTTGCCGTCGGTGCCCACGGTCATGGCGTAGTCGTTGTTGCCGCAAGCCACTCCGTCGTCGGTTACGGACGTAGCAGAGTTAGCCGTGGAACCGTCTTGCGCCACGCAGGTGGCCGTCTCGGTCTCGGTGTCGTAGATGAACATGCCGAACAGCATCTCGTCGTAGTTCATCGACGAGCCTACCAGATACTTATGGTTGGGCGATATGGCCTGGGCCATCGGATACTGGGTGTTGCCCTGAGCGTCGGTTACGGTCTCGATGACCTTGATGCTTTGGCCTGAAGCCGTGCATGTGGTGCCGGCCAGTATGGCGGCGAGCAGGCTGCGGCACATCGGGGAGTGTCTGAATAATGTAAAGTTTCTCATAATCTTGCATGTTTAAGTTATACAATAGCCGTCGGCCTTGCGTCCTCGGGCGTTACGTTTGTTATGCGTCTTCGTTCCGGGAGTGCGGCTTACGGTGGATGGTCGGCTTACTTCACCATCACCTTTACCACCGTGCCGTCCGTCTTCCTTATTATGTTAAGGCCCTTTACTGGCGCGTTTATGCGGACGCCTTCGGCCGTGTAGCGGGCCGCTTCGTCGCCGCCGGCCGTCACGGCGGCGGTCCTGCTTATGCCCGTAGTGTTGTCCTTGAAGTCGATGACGTAGGTCACGTACTCGTAATCGGCGTTATATGCTATGCCGAGACCGCGCTTGCAGTCGGGCGTGATGTCGTAAAGCAGGTTGTATCCGGCTTGGTCGAACTCGTCAAGTTCGGGATAGTCATATTCTTCGGAGAGCATCACCGGCTCGGCCGTGCCTGCATACCATACGCACGCACGCCTTGAGTAAGGCGCAAGCACCATGCTCGTCTGGTACCATCCGGCTATTGTCCCGTCGTCGGCCACGGCTCCGCTTTCGCTGCCCGTGCCTGTTTCTACGGATCCGGAGCCGTCGGGCGTGAACACCTCGAGCTGCATGGTGCCGAGGTCTAAGCGTGCCATGTGGTTCACGCTGCCGTCTTCGCTCACGGTCACGGCTGCGTACTTGCCGTTGCGGCTTACGTTGGCCGCCTTGAATACGGCGTAAGGCTTGTCAGTGTTTTCTTCGTAACGACCGAAGAACTCCTTGCAAACGGGGTCGCACAGATACGTGCCGTCGTCTTGCAGTCGCCACACGATTATGGGGCGCGTGGTGTGGTCGTCGGCTATGTAGCCTACGATTACGGAGCCGTCTTCGCTGCAAAAGTTAGCCGAAGTGCCGTTAACGCTGAAGCCCATCTCTTCTGAAGAAGGCTCCGGCAGGCGTGTCATCTTGCCGTCTTTCCACACGCACGCGTGTTCGTAAAATGTCTCGAGGTCTCAGTATGCGCCTACTATTACGCTGCCGTCGGTGCTTACGTCGCGCGCCGCTCTCGCATCCGGCCGGCGTTTCGAGGTCGGTCATCGTGCCGTCTATCGCCAATGTTACGGCGTTGGGGTTGAATCCTACTGCCAGTCCGTCGTCGCTGACGCCGCGGGTGTCGCTGCCCATTTCGGATACTCCTTCCTTCACGGCGTATTCTCCCGTCTCAAGGTCGTACACGAAGATGCCCGTGATGCCCGTTGTCATGCTCATTGCCTGGCCGGTCACGTACTTATGGTTGTCTGACACGGCCATAGCCCATACTGCATATCTGTTCCCTGCGTCGTCGGTTATATTGTCGAGCACGCGGAAGTCTTGGGCCGTGGCAGGCGCGGCTACGGCCAGCGTGAGTAAGACTGCAAGGTGGCGTGCGTTGGTTAAGCATCTTTTGATAGTAAAAAGTCCCATAAGCGTATGTTTTTAAATTTGATAATTACGGTTTGTCTTACCGCCTTCGTTTTAACTGATTTTATTTAAAATCTGTTGCAAATATAGCGATTTTAGAGTTAATATGTAAGAATGTTTATGGTTAAATTTATCATTTAACATCACACCTCTTTATTAAACGGCATGTTGTCGTTTAAAAATCGTATTATTATTCATTATGATATTTTAGTTTGTTCGGCACGGTTTCGCTGTTGGCATGGATCCTGTTTAATTGCCGTATGCGGTGGGTGAAAAGACTGACAACGATCGAACGAATTGCGAAAGGGGTTCATCCGCAAATCTGTTGGATGGTAGAGTCGTGCAGTGCGAACAGCCTAAGCTTGAAATATTTGTCGTC